>JAGQZO010000101.1:535-13978 GCA_020435515.1 Winogradskyella sp.
TCGAAAGGCGAAAACCACGTATTCCTAAAACGTCCACGCATAAATTTACTACTTGGGTCAAACACATTTTTGTAGTACTGTGCACGTTGAATGTAGGTTTTATAATCGTCTTCTTTCCCCATCGCTTTTGCCATTTGGGCAATAGTCCAATTATCGTAAGCGTATTCTAAGGTTTTAGACACTGATTCGCTTTCTTCATCCACGGGAATAAAACCATAGTTTTTGTAAGCTTCTAAACCGAATTTGTCACGAGTTGCCGAATGTTTCATCGCTTCAAACGCTTTTTCGGTGTCGTAACTTCTTATCCCTTTTAAATACGCATCGGCGATAACAGGAACTGCGTGGTAACCAATCATACAATCGGTATAATTTCCTGATAAATCCCACATGGGCATAATGCCGCCTTCCTCATATTTTGCTAAAAAAGTATTGATAAAATCATTGGTTTTCTCTTGTTCTATAATGGTGTAGAGTGGATGAGCCGCTCTGTACGTATCCCAAAGCGAAAACACCGTGTAATAGTCAAAATCCTTGGTTTGGTGAATTTCCAAATCCATACCTCGATAACGTCCATCCACATCTTGGTAAATGTTTGGTGCAATCATCGTATGGTAAAGTGCCGAATAAAAATTAGTTTTTTTGTCTAGATTATCACTTTCAATGACAATTTTTTCAAGTTGGCTTTCCCAAGCTTGTTGAGCTTCTCGTTTTACGGTTTCAAAACCTTTGTTTAAAACTTCGGTTTCAAGATTTTTATAAGCACCAGCTTCATCAACTGCAGAAATTCCAGTTTTCACAATGAGAGGGTCATTGTTTGGATTTTCAAATTGAATGACGGCTTTCTTGCTTTCAAACTTGTAATTTTTACTTATTGCAACGCCATCACCATCATCGTAAAGCATAGCTTTTATTGGATGCGAAAAGGTAATATGATAAAACAAACGTTGGTCTTTTGCCCAAGCTGAAGAATGTCTTAAACCATTAATTTCAAAATCATTCAGTTTATTAATTTTATAGTCCAGAAGTTTATCTCTATGGTCCAAGTCTAACACCACATATTGATTTTCAGCCGAAGGAAATCGATATTTATGAATACCACTTCGTTTGGAAACCGTTAACTCAACATCAATATTAGTTGAATCTAAATGGACTTTATAATAACCAGGTTCAGCACTTTCGTTCTCGTGCGAAAAATGGGCGCGATAACCAGCTTTCCCATTTGAACCATTATTAAAATTCACTTTGTTGGTTGGCATCAAAAGCACGTCGCCGTAATCACTTATGCCTGTGCCACTGAGGTGCGTATGAGAAAATCCATAAATATATTTATCAGAATAATGATAACCAGAGCAACCATCCCAACCCTCTAAACGTGTATCAGGACTCAATTGCATCATACCAAAAGGCATTGTAGCGCCAGGATAGGTATGACCGTGGCCACCAGTACCAATAAAGGTGTTGACATAGTTGGTTAGTGGTTGGTCTTTTTCGGCTTTTGTAACTGAAGAGGATTCTTTACAGCTAAAAAAAGAAAGCAGAACGATTAAAACGAAGGCGGATTTAATAGGCATCAAAAAAGATTAGTAATTTTAATGCATCTAATATACTAAAATGCACATCAAGAAATTAGTCGGTCTTTTTATTTTGTCGTTGGCACTTGTGAATTGTAAGGAAGAACCTTTTCAAATTACTCAGACGCAGATTATTCCAATCCCAAATTCTATAGAGTTATCAGACTCTTTTTTTACAATTGATGAAACCACAGGCATAACTTACGACGACAACCTTAAAGTCAGTGCTCAATTTCTGAAGAATTTTATTGAAACAGGAAGTCAAATAACCTTAAAAAAAGGGAATGCTATTCAGTTTTTAATTGATGAAACTCTTGAGCCTGAAGCGTATAATCTCGAGGTTTCAAAAAACGAAATCAAAATCAAAGCTTCAACAGATCAAGGTTCGTTTTATGCGGTTCAAACGTTGCGACAAATGATGCCTGTTGGTCTTGAAAACGGTGCGTTTTCAGAAAATGAAATTTTAATACAGGTTGTAGTTATAAATGACAAACCACAATTTTCATATCGTGGTATGCATCTCGATGTGTCAAGGCATATGTTTTCAGAGGAATTTATTAAAAAATATATCGATGCCTTAGCAATGTTGAAGTTGAACACCTTTCACTGGCATTTAACGGATGACCAAGGTTGGCGCATTGAGATTAAGAAATATCCAAAATTGCAGGAAGTTGCGGCATACAGAGACGAAACTTTGGTTGGACATTACAGTGACCAGCCACACCAGTTTGATGGTAAACGATATGGAGGTTATTATACACAAGAGGAGGTCAAGGATATTGTTCAATATGCCAAAGAACGTTTTGTGACTGTAATTCCCGAAATTGAAATGCCAGGACACGCGCAAGCGGCTATTGCGGCTTATCCAGAATTGGGATGTTCAAATCAACCCGTTGAGGTGGCAAAAAAATGGGGTGTTTTTGAAGAGATTTATTGCCCAAATCAAAAAACCTTTGCGTTTTTGGAAGGTGTTTTAGATGAAGTTGTAGAGTTGTTTCCGAGCGAATTCATTCACATTGGCGGTGATGAAGCGCCAAAAACACGTTGGAAGAATTGTGAACATTGCCAAGCCTTGATTAAGAGAGAAGGTTTAAAAGACGAACACCATTTACAAAGCTATTTTATAACCAAAATGGAAAAGTACCTTAACTCAAAAGGGCGACAAATTATTGGTTGGGACGAGATTTTAGAAGGTGGATTGGCACCTAATGCAACCGTAATGTCTTGGCGAGGTACGAGTGGAGCAGTTGAAGCGGCCAAATCTGGTCATAACGTGATTATGACACCAACATCACATTGTTATTTTGATTATTATCAATCTGAAAACGATGATGAACCCTTGGCTATTGGTGGTTATTTACCCTTGGAAAAAGTCTATGGTTTTAATCCGATTCCAGAAGAATTGTCAACAGAAGAATCAAAATATGTTTTGGGTGCACAGGGCAATGTTTGGACGGAATATATTCCAACTGAAAGGCATCTTGAATATATGGTGTTTCCAAGAATGTTGGCGCTGAGTGAAGTGGTTTGGTCTCAACCAGAAAACAAGAATTACGAGGATTTTGTATCACGGTTAGAAAACTTTCATCAGCGTTTAGATGCTTTGGAAATTAATTATGCCAATCATCTTTATGAGATTGAAGGTGATTTAATTTCTGATGATGGCAAGTCGTATTATGAATTAAAAACCCTGACAGAAGGTAAGAACATTCTCTATACTTTAGATGGAAGTGAACCTAGTGTAAATTCAAAAGTTTACGAATCTAAAATTCCGATTATCGAAAGTTCAATAATTAAGGCGGCTGTATTTAATGAGGAAAAACGATTAGGTAAAACCTTTTCGCAAACTATTAACTATCATAAAGCCGTTGGAGCAAAGATTACGATTGACAAACAACCACATCAAGCTTATTCTGGAAGTGGAATAGAAGGATTGGTTAATGGTATTTCAGGAAGCGATTCTCGATATGGAGATAAAGAATGGTTAGGGTTTTGGGGAGAAGATATTGAGATAACTATTGACTTTGAAAAAGCTAAAAAAGTTGATACCATTAGAACACGTTTTTATAATGGTAAAGGACAATGGATTTATGCACCAAAACAATTAGACTTCAAACTCATTCTTGATGATGGCTCAATAGTTTATGATGAAAAGTCTCTGAATGAGAATAACAACAAAATTGTAGACCTAGAATATATATTTAATTATCCTAAAGGATTGGACATAAAGGTAAAATCAATTCATTTTAAAATACCAAATTACGGTACAATCCCAGAAGGCAAACAAGGTGCTGGTAATAAAGCCTGGACCTTTATTGATGAGATTATAATTAACTAATACGTCAGTTCGAGTGAAATTGCTTTTTTGCAATTTTGTATCGAGAACCAATAAAAATACTTCTCGATACAATTTGCTCATACTTCGCAAATCACTCGAAGTGACAAAACGATTTGTCATTCCGCACTTGATGCGGAACCCACTTTGAAGAAATAAGAATAATTAATGAGATTCCCACTTTCGTGGGGAATGAATATGAAACTAGAAATCTGTGCCAACTCATACCAATCCGCAAAAAATGCCTACGATGCCGGAGCACATCGCATAGAATTGTGTCAGGAATTGTCTGTTGGTGGTATTACACCTTCTTACGGTTTGTTAAAAAAAGTAGTTGGGGAAATAGACATTCCAGTCTTTGTATTGATACGTCCTCGAGGTGGTAATTTTGTATATTCCGATAATGAGTTTCAAGTGATGAAAACCGATATTCAACTCTGCAAAGATTTGGGCTGTAAAGGTATTGTCTCGGGAGTGTTAAATTCAGACAAAACAATTGATATTAAAAGAACAAAAGAATTAGTTGAATTGTCAAAACCTTTGGAATTCACATTTCATCGCGCTTTTGATGAGGTTAGAAATCCGAAAGAAGCCTTATTGCAACTTATAGAACTTGGTGCAGATAGAGTGCTAACATCAGGTCAAAAAACAACGGCAGAAGAAGGCTTAGAGCTCTTAATAGAATTGAATGTTTTAGCCGAAAATAGAATCACGATTATAGCCGGAGGAGGAGTGTCTTCAGAAAATGTAATGCTATTTAAAGAGGCAGGTTTAACTGAAGTTCACGCGTCAGCATCAACACCAAAAGAAGATGGTAATTCTATGTTTTCTTTACCAATGACTTTTTCAGACCCAATAAAAATTAAAGCCATTCTAGATGCGATATAGCCTACTGTTGTTAATAGTTTTTTGTTTTAGTTGTCAGCCCAGACACGATTTGCCAACTACGATTATTCTCAATGAGAATTGGCAGTTCAAAAAAGTATCAGATTCAGTTTGGCATTCGGCTTCAGTACCTGGAAATATGTTTTCTGACTTACTGCAACATCAACTTATAGAAGATCCATTTATTGGAAATAATGAAGAAAACGTACAATGGTTTTCAGAAACCGATTGGGAATACAAAACCATATTTTCGTTAGACGAAGATTTACTCGAAAAGAAACATTTTGAACTTAGTTTTGAAGGATTAGATACCTACGCTTCGGTCTATCTGAATGACAGTCTCATTTTAAAAACCAACAATGCATTCAGAAAATGGGAGGTAGATGTAAAACCACTTTTAAAAGTTGATAATGAATTACGTTTGGTTTTTGAAAGTACCTCTAAATACGAAGCAAAAGCACAAGAAAAATTACCTTACGAACTACCAGAAGGCGAACGGATTTTTACCAGAAAAGCGCAATTTCAATATGGTTGGGATTGGGGACCAAAATTGAATACAAGTGGCATTTGGAGACCGATAAAGTTAGTGGTTTGGAATGAAGTTTATCTTAAAAAAGAGAACACTTATATTGTGCAGAGACAGCTCACAGATTCTATAGCTGATTTTAATATTTTGCTCGAAGATTACCCTTCAACAGAGTATTCTTATGAAGTTTATGTGAATGACGAGCTCAATCAACTGTACGAAAATTTGCCTTCTGATATGACAGGAGTTGTTCCTTTTCAAATCAAAAACCCAAAACTCTGGTGGCCACACAATTTAGGAGAACCGTACTTATACGATATTAAAGTTGTTGTAAAAGATGGTAGAAAAATTCTAGATAGTATTTCAGTAAAAAAAGGTTTGAGAACTATTGAGTTGGTTACTGAAAAAGATAGCATAGGAGAATCTTTTTATTTTAAGGTCAATAATTTTCCTATTTACGCCAAAGGGGCTAATTATATTCCGCAGCACAGTTTTCAAAATGAAGTAAAAAATAATGATTACGAAAGGTTATTAAGCGATGTTGTTGATGCTAATATGAATATGCTTAGAGTTTGGGGAGGTGGCATTTATGAGAATGATATATTTTACGACTTGTGCGATGAAAAAGGTATTTTGGTTTGGCAAGATTTTATGTTTGCCTGTGCAATGTATCCAGGTGACACGGAGTTTTTAGATAATGTTGCTAAAGAAGCTGAGCAGAATGTAAAAAGACTACGAAATCATCCGTCTATTGCACTTTGGTGCGGCAATAACGAAAGCTCTGAAGGCTGGAATCGTTGGGGTTGGCAAGCCGACAGAAGTGAAAAAGAAAAAGAAGAAATATGGAACAATTATTTAAAGGTTTTCGATAGTATACTTCCAAAAACAGTAAACAAATTTACAAATACACCATACTGGCAAACGTCACCAAAATACGGAAGAGGTAATCCATTATACAAGTCAGAAGGCGATGCCCACGATTGGTGGATTTGGCATGATGGTTATCCTTTTGAGCATCTAGAAGAGAATGTGCCACGTTTTATGAGTGAGTTTGGGTTTCAGTCGTTTCCGAGTTATGAGGTTATTCAATTTATAAATGAAAAGGATAGTATAGATATTACTTCAGAAGGGTTTAAAAATCATCAAAAACATTCCAGAGGATTTCAAATTATAGAAACTTATATGCAACGCGATTTTCCTGTTCCTGAGGTTTACACTGAGCAAAGTCGAAGTGCAGAAGATTATGTGTACATGAGTCAGCTGTTGCAAGCCTACGGCATAACTAAAGGTATCGAAGCACATCGGCGAGCAAAACCCTATAATATGGGCACATTGTACTGGCAGCTTAATGATTGTTGGCCTGCAGTTTCATGGAGCAGTATTGATTATTTTGGCAATTGGAAAGCATTGCATTACAAAGCTAAACGCAGTTTTGAAAATGTTTTAGTCTCTTCAAAAGTTGAAAATGATAGTTTAAAAACGTGGGTTATTAATGATGATTTAGAAGAAGTTTCAGGGAAACTAAGTTTGAAACTTATGAGCTTTTCAGGTGAAATAATTTGGAAGAATGAACAGCAAATAATGGTTGATCCCCTTTCAAGTGAAGTAAAGTTTCAGTTGGATTTAAATACTTTAAAATTTAATAGAAATGAAACGGTATTCGTTTCAACATTCAATAATACGACTTCGTATTTCTATTTTGAAAAACCAAAAAACCTAAAATTACAGTATGCCGAAATTAAAGAAACAATTACCAAAAAGGACGAAGGCTATTCCATAGAAATTGTATCACCAACGCTTCAAAAAGATGTGTTTTTGTTTACAAATACTAAAGGACATTTTTCTGATAATTTCTTCGATTTGTTGCCCAATCAGTCAAAAATTATTCAATTTAATACTGAGGCTCAAACTTTTGATGACCTGCAAATCAAAACCTTTAACACTTTCATAAGATAAGTAGAATGGCTTATGCGTAAATTTGCCTTATGACACGATGGATAATTTTTATTGTTATATATGCTCTGCTTACTATCTATGGTTTTCAAGCTATTAAGACTGTGACGAAGCAAAGTTGGATTCACTACCTTTTTTTATCTATTGCGTTAGTTGTAGTGGGTAATTTTATTATTCAGTTTACAGTGGCTAGTGAAGGACGCGTTCTCAATCCAGCAAAGAGTTATGCCTTTGGTTTTTTACTGGCATTTATGTCGGTGAATTTGGTTTTGGTCCCTATTCTAATAGGTGAAGATATTATAAGAGGATTTTATGGTCTTTACGACAGATTTATAGCTAAAAATGATTTACATGTACCTAGTCGTCGTAAATTTATTAGTCAGATTGGCTTAGGCTTAGCTGCTATTCCGTTTGCTTCACTTTTATATGGAATGTTTAAGGGGAAATACAATTTTAGAGTATTGAATTACACTTTGCATTTTGAGGATTTACCAGATGCTTTTGATGGTTACCGAATAACTCAAATTAGTGACATACATTCTGGCAGTTTTGACAACAAGGAAAAAATAGAGTATGCTGTTGATTTAATTAATGAGCAAAAGCCTGATGTTTTATTGTTTACAGGCGATATGGTAAACAATAAAGCGACCGAAATGTTGCCTTGGAAAGAAACGTTTGGTCGTCTTTATGCAAAAGATGGGAAATTCTCGATACTAGGAAATCATGATTATGGTGACTATGTGGATTGGAATTCTGCTGCTGAAAAGGTGCAAAACCTTGAGGATTTGAAATCTATTCAGAATGAAATAGGATTCGATTTGTTATTGAACGAGCATCGTTATATTGAAAAAGACGGTCAAAGAATAGCCATTGTAGGTGTGGAGAATTGGGGAAAAGGTTTTAAACAAAAAGGGGATTTAAAAAAGGCGTCTTCTCAAATTAAATCAGATGATTTTAAAATTTTAATGACGCATGATCCTAGCCACTGGGATGCCGAGGTTGTTAATGATGAGTACCACTACCATCTAACTTTAAGCGGTCATACCCACGGTATGCAGTTTGGTATTGAAATTCCGGGTTGGATAAAATGGAGTCCTGCAAAATGGCGTTATAAGCAGTGGGCAGGTATTTATGAGGCTTTGGGGCAATATATTAATGTTAATAGAGGCTTTGGCTTTTTAGCCTATCCAGGTAGAGTTGGTATATGGCCAGAGATTACTGTAATAGAGCTTAAAAAAGGAGTAAAAGAAGCATAATTGCTAACAATTGCTTATTTTTATGTGGTTCATTACGAACTTACTATCTATTTTGAGTGAAATTTTTATGTAGGTTTGTATATCTCGTTTGACTAAAACAACTATATATGTCAAAATTTGGGGAATTAATAGATGTCGATATTCCGGTACTATTAGACTTCTATACAGAATGGAATGACCAATCAGTTGCTATGCATCCTGTTCTTAGGGATGTTGCGGCAGCATTAGGTGACAAAGCCAAAGTCATAAAGATTGATGTAGATAAAAACAAAGAGCTAGCAGAAGCGCTTCGTGTTAAAGGTTTACCTACATTAATAATCTACAAAAATGGCGAAATGAAATGGCGTCATAGTGGTGAGCAAGATGCCGATACTTTAATAGATATCATTCAAGAGTTTCTTTAGATAAGGCTTTAAATACATACCCTTTTTCACTATAATATTTTAAAACCTTAGGTAGAGCATATCTTAAATTCCGAGAAGCTTTCACACTATCGTGAAATACAATAATACTTCCTTCTTTAGCTACAGGAATAATGTTCTTTAAACAGGCTTCTTCACTTACAGATTTTTCCCAATCATAAGAAAGCACATCCCAAAGAATAATTTTATATCCTAATTTTTGTAATTTATTACTTTGCTTACTTTTAAATTTACCGTAAGGTGGCCTAAAAAGTTTTAAAGATTTTGAATTGGTATACTCTCTCAACTTAGAATTTTGGACTTGAAAAGCAATAACAGAATCTGTAAGTTCAACATCACCTATATAGTCTTTGGTTTTAGTTTTCCATCCTTTTAAATGACGGTAAGTATGATTGCCAATACTATGACTATCTTTTAAAATAGACTGAAAAATATCAGGATTTGATTCAATGTTTTTGCCAATACAAAAGAACGTTGCTTTGGCATTATATTCTTTTAAATTTTGAAGTACCCACTCTGTGATTTCAGGTGTTGGGCCGTCATCAAAAGTAAGATAAAGCTCTTTTTTTGAGGTGTTGATATTCCAGACAAATTTTGGAAATAATGTTTTTACAAATCCAGGAGTCTTTGCAGGAATAATCTTCATCTTGGCTATTCTTCAGGAACTATAGAATCTTTAATAGTATCGTTTAAAATTGTGTTAATATCAATGTCATCTAAAGGTACTTCTTCTTCCTCGTCAGAGTCCATTAGTTTTAGTAAACTTAAATAACTATTAAACTTTTTGGTTTCTTCCATGGCAAACTCTTTATCATTATAAATGACCAGAAGATCCACTAATGCTCTATAGCGTTGTATGTCTAGATAAATCTCGTCAATTAATCTTATTTGGTCATATTCTTCTAAGCCGCCATAGTACACCAAGTTTTCTTGATAGACTTTAGCTACGTCTTTATATAGTGCTCTTCCTTTTTCAATATTACCTACTTCATAATAGGCACTTATATATGGTTCTAATAGTGAATGATAACCAAATTTATCTACTGGCATTTTCTCCATAGCAATATCTGCAATTTCTTCGGCTTCTTTCAACTTGTCTTCGTTAATTAGTGCTTCTATTAATCTTGCTAAATTACCTCTGTAAGTTATGCCGTTTCTTCTTGTTTCAATGTCGTAATAGATGTCTTCTCCACTTCCTCCCCAATTCCACTCTTTTACCATATTGTACATAAGGTCAGGATCAACACGACCCATATCGTAAGGGTTGGCTCTGTCTACAGGAGTTTTTATAGGGACTAGTTTATAGCACATACCGTCTAATTGTAGATAGTCTTTTAGCCATACATAATCGTCAGCTCCAAATGCACCACCAGTAAAGTAGATTGGTCGTTCCCAATTATTATTGGCAATAATATCTAGCATTAACAACCTGTTTTTGTAGATATAACTCCCTTCAATTTCGGCATACAAATTATCTTCTATTTTATCAGCGTCTTTAGCTTTTACAATCCCATTTTTAAGAACTTGCTCTTTATTAACGGGAATACTTATATATCTTGTCGGAAAATAATTAGTGTTTAGTAAGTGTTTAGGGTATTGTCTTGGATCTTCTCCCTGTGCTTTTACCACATATTCAAATTTTGTTTTTGGGTCGTCATTAGACACAAAATCCATAAAATCCTTTATAGGAAGAGTATCTTTTGTGATTTCTCTCCTTATGATAACATCTCTTGTGCTACCTCTATATTGATTATGTGTTAATTGAGAGGGAATAGGATCACTCTCATAAGCCTTTCGTTTCATTTGGTCTATGTACCAGTCTGTTTGAAATAAGCTCGTATTTACTACTCTAACATCGGTTCTTACGCCTTCAATTTCTTGTAAATACCATAATGGGAAAGAATCATTATCTCCAATGGTAAATAGAATTGCATTTGGCGCACAAGATTCTAAATATTTGCGTGCCATGGCATTGGCAGTATATTTTCCTGAACGGTCATGGTCGTCCCAGTTGTTTGCTGCTAAAATACCAGGAACAATAATTAAGCAAACTAAAGTTATGGCAGGAGCTAGTAATTTTGTCTTTACACTTGATTTTAATAGATCATAAATAGCATAAACTCCAAACCCAATCCAAATCGCAAATACATAGAAAGAACCAACTACGGAATAATCACGTTCTCTAGGCTCAAAAGGTCTAATGTTAGTATAGAACTGAATTGCTAAACCAGTCATTAAGAAAAACACTAAAAGCACCCAAAAACGCTTTGTATCTGCATAAAGCAAGAAAAAGAATCCAATTAAACCGAGTAATAGTGGTAAAAAATAATACGTGTTTCTTGCTTTGTTTTCTAAAACTTCAGTTGGTAAATTATCTTGAGAGATACCTAAATGTAATTCGTCAATAAATTTAATACCAGAAATCCAATTACCATTAAAGTCATCATACTTGCCTTGTATATCGTTTTGTCTTCCTGTAAAATTCCACATAAAATAACGCCAATACATGTAGCCAAACTGGTATTGAAACATATATGCAAGGTTGTCACCAAACGAAGGTTTTTCAACAACTAAATATTGTTGACCATAGCGTCTTAAGAATTTATCATAATCCTCATAATCTACCTCACCTTTTTTAATACGAACTCTAAAATCATTAACAACTTGGTCGAAACGGCGTTTTTCTTGTAAAGCATATTGGCTAGCCTGTTCTTCTGTTAAACCAACACTGAGAGCCTCGTCAAAAGCATTTTTTTGAAGATTTGGATCAACTTTAAAGTCAATCAGGCCTGTAAACATCATGTAGTTGTCTGCATGCTCGCTACTCCACATTCTTGGTAAGATGGAAGCGTGCTCATGATTGTAGTTTTGTTTAGTACCTTCCCAATCATTAATAATCACATATTTACCTGTTTTTTCGTCGCGCTCGTAGTTCTTTTTGTCGTCTACAAAAGGTTGATTGGCATCTGCTCCAGAATATATTTCGGTAAACTGCGGTCCATAGAAAAGGTGAGTTTCTGGGTATTGCTCTAAATTGTAGTAAGCTAGTAATTCTCTGGCATCAGAAGGATCATTCTCGTTGATAATAACATTGGCATTAGCACGAATTGGTAACATCATCCAAGATGAAAAACCAATAAAAATGAACATCAAACAAAGCACTAAGGTGTTAATATGAATCATCCCCTTTTTGCGCGTATAATCTAGCCCAAAATAGAATAGAGCTATAACCAATAGTCCTGTTATTATAGTCCCAGAATTAAATGGCAACCCAATAGAATTCACAAAAAACACTTCTAAATAACCAAATAGTTTTAAAGTTGAAGGCAATAATAATTTGAAAATAAATAATAGTATTGCTGCAGAAGCTACATTGGCAATGATGAAGTTTTTTATAGTTATGGTTTTATAATTTTTGAAGTAATAGATAAGACCAATAGCAGGTATGGTTAATAAGCCCATAAAGTGAACTCCAAATGACAACCCAATTACAAATGCAATAAGGATTAACCAACGGTTACCTCTAGGCTTGTGCATGTCTTGTTCCCAGCGCAAGGCTAAATAGAACATTATAGACATGATTAAAGTTGCCATGGCATAAACCTCTGTTTCAACAGCGTTGAACCAAAACGAATCTGTAAAGGTAAAAGCTAAACTACCCACAAAAGCACTACCTAAAATAGCTATACCTTTTCCTTGGCTAGAGTCTTTGTTGTATTTTACAAGTTTTACTAATAATAGGCTGATAGTCCAAAACATGAATAAAATAGTGAAAGCACTAGATACAGCACTCATTAAATTCATGATCATACCAATTTGAGAAGGTTCTAATGCAAAAATGGAGAAAAATGCACCCATCATTTGAAACAGTGGTGCTCCTGGTGGATGCCCAACCTGTAGTTTAGAAGATGTTAAGATATATTCTCCAGCATCCCAAAAACTTACTGTTGGTTCTACGGTTAAAGCGTAGACGGTACAAGATATAGCAAATACTGCCCATGCTAATATATTATTCCACTTTTTAAAGTTAAAATCTGTCATGAAAACCTTACTTAATGATGCTGGCGAATTTACTAATTATTATAGTAATGCCTACATTTTTAAGTTAACGTTAAGTAATTTCAATTATTTTTTTACTTTTTTTTTGCCCAAGACAACTTTTGTATTAAATTTGCACCCTCAATTTGAGAGATTGGCCTATGGTGTAACTGGCAACACGTCTGGTTTTGGTCCAGAAGAGTCTAGGTTCGAGCCCTAGTAGGCCAACAGAATTTTTTTAAATCCTTGTTCTTTTTTGAATAAGGATTTTTCTTTTTTATAATAGTTGTATTGGGCGAGAAGTTTATGCTGAGCGTAGTCGAAGTGATCCCTAGTAGACCAACAAAAAAATCCTAATCATTTCGATTAGGATTTTTTGTTTTTCAGAATATATTTCTCAATTATATCTTAAAAGTTATCACAGGTCGCTTAGCATGGTTTACTAAATCTTCACTAA
>JAGQZO010000102.1:0-439 GCA_020435515.1 Winogradskyella sp.
ATGCCACTGGTGTGATTTAATAAATGTTTGATTTTAACGACTTCCCCATAATCTGGAAATTCTGGAAAATAAGTTCTTATATCATCTTCTAAACTTAGTTTATCTTCATTGATTAATGCCCAAATAGCAGCTGCCGTAAATTGCTTTGTAATTGATGCAATATTGTGTACCGTGGAATCTGTATTTTTTATGTTATAATCTAAATTAGAAAGCCCAAAGCCTTTAGAATAAATAGATTCGCCGTCTCTTATAACCTTAACGCTTAATCCTGGCTCACCATTAGAGTCATAGACTTTTAATAATTCGTCAATACTTTCTAAGGTGTTTACTTGAGCTTTGAGATGGCAGAAAATCAGAAAAACAAAACATGCAACACTATATTTTAGGATTGACATTGCTTATATTTTTGATAAAAATAGGTTGGTATAAGACCAAAATT
>JAGQZO010000102.1:611-6609 GCA_020435515.1 Winogradskyella sp.
CTTTTTATAATTAGCATATAAGTGCGTTGGTAATATGACTAACACAGATACAGCAATTGCAGCAAGTAACCAAGCGTTGGCATAAGGCCAGCTCATCATTTGAAAAACTAAACTCACAACCAGTAAAAGAATAACAACAAAGCCTAATGAGAACTTCAACTTATTCACTGTAATGATTTCTTTAGCTAATTTTTGATGATTTGTTTCTAATTGTAAATTCTGAAAACTAGCATAACCACCAAATTTTTGTAACGCTTGTTGATAGAGTTTATTAAAATCACCTGTTTCTTGCTCTTCAATATATGTGCAAATGTGGTCTAGTAAATCTTCTTTAAGGTTTTCATCTTTAACACCATATAAGGACAAGCTATTATCAATAAATACGATGTGTTTTTCTGTTAACTCCATTATTTATATAGGTTTAGGGTTAAAAATTAAGCTTAGGGTATTGATAAAGTCATTAATTTCACTAGTAACACTTTCTACAGTTTTTTTTCCTTCTTTGGTTACCTTGTAATACTTTCTAACACGCTTACCTATATACACCTTTTCGGTCTCTAAAACCTTTTTTGCTTCAAGTTTATGTAAAATTGGGTATAATGCACCTTCAGAAATATCTATTTTACCTGCGGTCATCTTTTTCACTTCTTGCGTAATCTCATAACCATACATTTTACCCTTATTATTAATTACGGATAAAATGATAGGTTGCAAGGTTCCTTTTGTTAATTCTTTACTATACATATGCCAAATATACATTTTATTTAAATGTATTTACAAAAAATGTTTATTTTTTTGCTTTAATGCCCAAAAGCTATGCGTTATATGTTTTAGTTTAAATGCTTTGCTTTGTATCTTTGTATATGGAATTAGATATTATGCTAGACATACAAAAAATAAGGAAAGATTTTCCTATCCTTAAGCGAAAAGTTAATGGTAAGCCTTTAATCTATTTCGATAATGCGGCGACCTCACAAACACCACAGCAGGTTATCGATACAATTGTTGATTACTATTCTAATTATAATGCCAACATTCATAGAGGTGTTCATGCGTTGAGCCAAGAAGCTACCGATGCTTATGAGCAAGCTCGTATAAAGATTCAAAAGCACTTTAATGCTGCTAAAGCGTATGAGGTTATTTTTACTTCAGGAACAACTGAAGGTATTAACTTAGTAGCCAATGGCTTTTCTTCGCTTTTAAAAAAGGGAGATGAAATCCTTGTTTCTGCCCTAGAGCACCATAGCAACATTGTGCCATGGCAAATGCTTTGCGAAAGAACTGGTGCTGTTCTTAAAGTTATACCAATGAACACAAATGGGGAGTTGGTACTTTCAGAATTTGAAAAACTCCTTAATCAAAAAACCAAACTCGTTTTTGTTAATCATGTATCCAATGCTTTAGGGACAATTAATCCTATTGAAACCATTATAGAAAAAGCGCACAAAGTTGGCGCAGCAGTATTAGTAGATGGTGCACAATCGTGTCCACATATAAAACCAGACGTTCAAAAATTGGACGTTGATTTTTATGTGTGTTCAGCTCATAAAATTTGTGGTCCTACAGGTATTGGTATGCTTTATGGCAAGGAAGAATGGCTAAAGAAATTACCTCCTTATCAAGGTGGAGGAGAAATGATAGCAGAAGTAACCTTTGAGAAAACCACCTACGCCGACTTACCTCATAAATTTGAAGCCGGTACACCCAACATTTGTGGTGGTATTGCTTTTGGAGTAGCTATAGATTACATGAATGCTATTGGCTTTGATGCCATTGCACAATACGAAAACGAACTTTTAGTTTATGCCACAGAGCAACTTCAAAATATTGAAGGTCTAACTATTTACGGTACTGCCGAAAATAAGACTTCGGTAATTTCTTTTAATGTTGGTAACATTCATCCTTACGATATAGGTACCATACTCGATAAAATGGGTGTTGCAGTTCGTACTGGTCATCATTGCGCTCAGCCAATCATGGATTTTTATAAGATTCCTGGTACTATTAGAGCGTCTTTTATGTTCTATAATACCAAAGAAGAAATAGATACGTTTATCACAGCACTTAAGAAAGCTGTAATGATGTTGTCTTAACTCTAAACCATAAATAGAAATACTTAAATCTCGACTATCGAGAGTTTGGCATCAAAAGTGTACCTTAGATTAATAAAACCTTTAATTATGAAATTTTTACTGAGTCTTTTTACCTTAGTAACATTAACAGGATCTTGTAATTCTGCTAAGGAAACACTTATGGAACAAAAAGAAGGCATGGCACAAACTAGACTATCTGGCACCTACAGTATAAATCAATTAGAATCTAAAGATGTAACGTCTAAAAACCTTACGATAATTTTTAACGATTCCACCAATCAAGTCTCTGGTTTTTCTGGTTGTAACAGCTTTTTTAGTAATTATACACTTAAAGAAAATACCATAAAATTCGGACCAATTGCGACTTCTAAAAAATACTGTGGAGCAGAGCAAAACAACTTAGAACAGGGGTTTTTAAAGGCACTAAACAGCGTCAATGCTTTTAGCCTTGATAATGGTGATATTACGTTCCTAAATGAGAAAGCAGAGGTCTTTACAGCAACAAAAAGCGAAGCATCAAAACCCAGTAAGAGCGATATTGTAAAAGAGAATTACAAGAAATTTGCGGTTATTTATGAAACCTCATCAAGAGGATCTTTTGAGCATATTGAAATTTCAAAAAATGAAATCAAAATCTCAAATGATAGAAGTTTAGAAAATATAAATACTTACAACTGTAATCCAGAAGACTGGAATATGCTTAACGAACTGTTGAGTAATTCAATTGTTGAAAATTTAGATTTGCTAAAAGCACCAACGGACAAACGTCTTTATGATGGTGCGCCACACGCAACATTATCTGTCATAAAAGGAGATGTTGTAATGATGACTCCCACCTTTGATCATGGAGCTCCTCCGAAAGAAATAGAAACCCTAGTTAATAAAGTGTTATCTATGGCAGAAAATGCAACTAAACAATAGCTATTTTGTAATTTTGCTTTAAATGAATTTGATTATGACTATTGAAGAAATTCAAAACGAAATTATAGATGAGTTTTCCATGTTTGAAGATTGGGAAGAGCGCTACCAATACATGATAGATTTAGGTAAAACGCTTCCTTTGATTGAAGAGCAATATAAAACCGATGACCATATCATAAAAGGGTGCCAAAGTAAGGTTTGGGTACATGCTGAAATGAACGATGACAAAATAGAATTCACAGCAGATAGTGATGCCATTATTACAAAGGGCATTATTGCTATTTTAATTAGAGTATTCTCTAATCAACACCCAAAAGATATCATAGAGGCTAATACCGATTTTATTGATAAAATTGGTTTAAAAGAGCACTTATCACCCACAAGAGCTAACGGATTGGTTAGCATGATAAAACAATTAAAAATGTATGCCATTGCATACCAAACACAGTTGAAATAAGATGAGCGAATCAGCAATAGATACCAATGTACTAGGAGATAAAATAGTTAGAGTTTTAAAAACCATCTACGATCCAGAAATTCCTGTTGACATCTACGAACTAGGATTAATATATGACGTTTTTGTAAACGAAGATTACGAAGTAAAGATATTAATGACTCTAACCACTCCAAATTGTCCGGTGGCTGAAACTTTGCCTTTAGAAGTAGAGGAAAAAGTAAAATCCATAAACGAGGTTAAGGATGCAGAGGTTGAAATTACTTTTGATCCGCCTTGGTCACAAGACCTAATGAGCGAAGAAGCTAAGTTAGAGTTAGGAATGTTATAAATTAAGCATTATGAGCAATACAGGAATTGACGCAATAGCATTTTACGTTCCACAACTTTACGTATCTATGGATAATCTTGCTGAGGCAAGAGGAATTCCTGCTGAAAAATTAAAAAAAGGACTAGGTCTTCAAAAAATGGCTGTTCCTAATGTTGGAGAAGATGCCGCCACATTTGCTGCAAACGCCTTATTGAATCTTATTACTCAAAACAACATCGATCCAAATGAGATTGGTCGTGTGTATTTAGGGACGGAAAGCGCCATAGACGGCTCCAAACCCACATCTACCTATGCTGTGGAAATTGTTGAAAACGAACTTGCTAAAACTTACGGTGAGCGTAGCTTCAAACATTGCGACGTTTTAGATATGACCTTTGCTTGTGTTGGTGCTGTGGACGCTTTACATAATAGCATAGATTGGGTAAAACAAGATGTAAATAGAAAAGCGGTTGTCATTGCTTCAGACCTGTCTAAATATAGTATTAATTCTACAGGAGAGTATACCCAAGGTGCTGGCGCAGTTGCGGTTTTGGTAAGCCATAACCCATCAATTATAGAAATTAATAACGTTTGGGGAGTGGCCTCAAAGAGCGAGGGAGACTTTTTTAAACCAAGAAGAACCTACAAAAAAGCAGAACTACTAAAAGCAGTATTTAAAGATTTAAATTTGGATACTTCTGATGAAAAAATAAATGAATTTATGGCTTCGTCAGAGTCTGACTTTTGGTCGGATGGTAGCGATATTGTGGAAGTCTTTAAGGAAGAACCTGTTTTTGATGGGCAATTTTCTAATGCCTGCTATAATGATAGAATTACAGAAGCACTCTCCCATTTTAAAAGTCAAAAAGACATAGCTTTTAATAACGATTGGCACAAAATTGTATTTCATTTGCCCTATGCATTTCATGGAAGACGCATCATTTTTGATAATTGGTTAAATTGGATCAATTCTTCTAATATTCTTAAAGCATTAGAAAACGAAATAGGAAGATTTGAGGATTCAGACAAAAAGGAATGGTCTAAAAACGCTTACAAATCTGAGTTGTACAATACATTTATTAATACGAAAATTGCCCAAGGAGAGCTCGCTTCTTCAGAAATTGGCAACATGTATACGGCATCCATTTTCATGTCGCTTTTAAGCTTGCTGTCAGACAGTTACAAAAACCATTTAGAGTTATCAGGAAAAACTATTGGTTTTATAGCCTACGGAAGTGGTTCAAAATCCAAGGTTTTTGAAGGTGTTGTACAAGAAAATTGGAAATCTAGATTAACCGATGTTCATTTATTTGAAACCTTAAATCAGAGAACTTCTATAGATGTAGACACCTATGAAAACATCCATCGTGCTAAACTTGACTTCCCAATACATAACGGAAGTAAAATTTCGTTAGATTTTATTGAGCGAGAAGAAACCAATTACGGATTACGTCGCTACAGTGTAAAATAGGTTATGGCAGAAGAAATTATAAATAGAGTTGCTAACAGCAAACTAAAAGTAATTGACCTCGAAGATTTTTATCCTAAAGGAAAACGAATTCTGTTTGATATAAAGGATTGGTTGCTTGAAGGTTTAGTACTTAGAGAGAAAGACTTTAGATCACACGTAGCAGAACACTACTGGTCACAATACAAAGACTGCTACGTTGCTTTGCATTGTTCAATGGATGCTATTGTTCCAGATTGGGCCTACATGCTTATTTCCTTAGAGCTCCAAGGGTTTTCAAAATTAACCGTTATTGGTTCTTTAGACCATTTAGAATCTACATTATACACTACTATAATTTCAGAATTAGACCTAAGCACGTATCAAGATCTGCCCGTAATTATTAAAGGCTGCTCCAATAAACCTGTACCTGCTAACGCTTTGGTTTTGTTGTCTCAAAAGTTAAAACCAATTGCCAAATCTATTATGTTTGGTGAGGCATGTTCCGCTGTGCCATTATTCAAAAGGAAAAAATAAATGTGACTTATTTTTTTTTTGAGGTCTAATGAACGTTGATTAGATGAATCAAACATATCTATGACATTAATAAAAATTTATATTTGTAGATTATTTACAACACATATTAATAAAATTAAATTCATTATGAACAAAAAAATACTTTTTTCGGCATTCTTAATGTTTGCTATAACCTTCGGATTCTCTCAAACTAAAGAAGAATTAGAAGCTCAGAAAGCTGAGAAACAAGCTGAAGC
>JAGQZO010000102.1:6692-8904 GCA_020435515.1 Winogradskyella sp.
ACTATTGGTGGTAGCTTATCTAACTTTAACAACTGGTACGCTCAAGGTGTGCCTAACAACTCTTCAGGAAACATTGGCATTACTTTTAATGCGTTTGCCAACAAAATTGAAGACAAATATTTTTGGAGAAACTCTTTAACAACTAACCTTGCTTGGGTAAAATTGGACAACAAAGACACTGATTTAGACAGTGATGATTTTGAAGCTACAACCGACGTTTTTAATCTGTCATCTTTATATGGTTACAAATTAAGTGATAAGTGGGCGGTCTCAGCATTGGGAGAGTACAGAACAACATTATTAAATAACTTCAACGATCCTGGTTACTTAGACCTAGGTGTTGGTGCAACTTGGACTCCGATTGAAAATTTAATCGTAGTTATTCATCCATTAAACTACAACTTTGTGTTTGCAGAAAATGATGCTGTTTTTGAATCTTCAGCAGGTGCGAAAATTGTTGCCGACTATACAAGACAAATTGGTGCCGTTGCCTTTAAAACCAACTTCTCAACGTTTCAGAGTTATAAAGATAGTGACTTATCTAACTGGACGTGGACCAACTCATTTAGCTATACATTATGGAAAATGATTGGTGTTGGTTTTGATTTTGCTTTAAGAAGCAACAAACAAGAAGCAGCTAACTTCCAAGGTGTAGCATTAGAAGATGCTGATAACGATTTACAATCTTACTACACCATCGGTTTAAGCTACAAATTCTAAATAGTAAATTTTTAAAACATAAAAGCCTTTCAGTTTATGAAAGGCTTTTTTATTATGATATATCTTCAATATCGGGATACAGAAAATGATTGTATGGAAAGCGAGTAACGTGGATTTCTCTCACTTCTTCATATACTCGTTTTCTAAATTCGTCCATATTTTCCTTATTCAATGCTGAAATGAAAAGCGCATTATCTCCAACTCTAGACATCCATGTTCTCTTCCACTCATCAATAGTATAATTGGCCTTGGTGCGTTCTTCAACTAAATCATCCTCATCAAAAGGCTCGGGCTTGTAGGCATCAATCTTATTAAAAACCATTATGGTTGGTTTGTCCTTGCTGTATATTTCATCTAAAATTTGATTTACAGATTCTATGTGCTCTTCAAAATTTGAATGTGAAATATCTACTACGTGAAGCAACAGATCTGCTTCTCGCACTTCATCCAAGGTACTTTTAAAAGACTCTACCAATTGCGTTGGTAGCTTTCTTATGAATCCTACAGTATCACTAACCAAAAAGGGTAAGTTTCCTATAACAACTTTTCTAACCGTTGTATCTAAGGTTGCGAAGAGTTTGTTCTCGGCAAAAACTTCACTCTTGCTAATGACATTCATTAGGGTAGATTTGCCAACATTGGTATATCCTACCAAAGCTACGCGCACCATTTTTCCTCTATTACCACGCTGAACAGCCATTTGCTTATCAATGGTTTTTATCTTCTCTTTTAACAAAGCAATCTTATCGCGCACTATACGTCTATCAGTTTCTATCTCAGTTTCCCCTGGGCCTCGCATACCAATACCACCTTTTTGTCGTTCAAGGTGCGTCCACATTCCTTTAAGTCTTGGTAACAAGTATTCGCACTGCGCTAATTCTACCTGTGTTCTGGCATAACTGGTTTGTGCGCGTTGGGCAAATATGTCTAAGATAAGGTTGGTCCGGTCTAAAATTTTACAATTAAGTATTTTACTAATGTTACGTTCTTGGGCTGGCGAGAGCTCATCATCAAATATCACAGTTCCTATTTCATTTTCTGTTACAAAATGCATCACTTCTTCCATCTTACCGGTTCCTATAAATGTTTTAGGATTTGGCATCGTCATTTTTTGAGTAAAACGTTTTACAACGTCCCCTCCGGCAGTGTAGGTTAGAAACTCAAGTTCATCTAAATATTCTTTAGATTTCTCTTCGTCCTGTTCTTGGGTTATAATCCCAACAAGCGCTACAAGCTCTAATTCTATGTCTTTTTTCTCTAGCATAAATAAATTAAAGTACAAAGTTACACAAATGGATTTTCCTTATTATATTTTTAAAAAGCTATATTTTTATTGCATGATTAAAAATTCAAAAACATACACAGTTGCTTTTTATAATATTGAAAATTTATTCGATATAGAAAATGACCCTTTAACCAACGATGATGATTTTTTGCCAACATCCGCAAAACGATGGACTCATAAACGCTATGAAAATAAGCTTAGAAAAAT
>JAGQZO010000103.1:0-1490 GCA_020435515.1 Winogradskyella sp.
GTCCAAGCAGGATTTGGATTGTTAACAATATCATCTACAGTAATCTTTTTGTGAGGCTCAGTAGTTTCTTTACCGTCTTTATCCTTAGTTGTTTTTGGGGTAAAGTCTGGATCGTTTATTTCCTTGGTTCCGAATTTAATCGGAATAGGCATGAACTTGTTGTACTTGGTCAACAATTCTCTGATTCTTCTTTCTTCTAAAAACTCTTCTTCACCTTCAGAGATGTGTAAAATAATTTCTGTTCCTCTGTCTTTTTTGTCTGATTCCTCTAAGGTAAATTCTGGTGAGCCATCACAAGTCCAATGCACGGCAGGAGCCTCAGTATGCGATTTGGTGATGATTTCTACCTTGTCTGCAACCATAAAAGCGGAGTAGAACCCAAGACCAAAATGACCAATGATTCCAGTATCTTTTGCAGAGTCTTTATACTTGTCTAAAAATTCCTCGGCACCCGAAAAAGCTACTTCGTTAATATACTTTTCTACTTCTTCAGCGGTCATACCTAAACCTTGGTCAATGACATGAAGTTTTTTACCCTCTTTATCAATTTTAACCTCAATTTTTGGTTCTCCATATTCAGCTTTAGATTCACCAATAGTGGTTAAATGCTTTAGTTTTAGCGTGGCATCCGTTGCATTACTGATAAGTTCACGTAAAAAGATTTCGTGGTCACTGTACAAGAATTTTTTAATTAGCGGAAAGATGTTTTCTACCGATACATTAATACTTCCTTTTGTCATTTTATTATGTTGTTTTTGTCATTCCTGCGCAGGCAGGAATCTAATTATTAGATAAATTTTGATTCAAACCAAATGTTTCAAATAAAATACCAATCAGAAATATGTGACAAGATGACATAATCTAAAGTGCTATGCATGCATAACGAATGCACGTTAGTTTCTTTTATAAATGGGTTAAATTTGTACTTCTAACTATAATATAGACATGTACAATTCGAGAATAACAGGTTTAGGAAAATACGTTCCAGAGAACGTGGTTACCAATAATGATTTAAAACAGTGGATGGATACCAGTGATGAGTGGATACAAGAGCGTACTGGTATTAAAGAACGTCGTTGGATAGATCCTAAAACAAGTGATGACACCACATCTATAATGGGAGCTAAGGCTGCCAAAATAGCCATAGAGCGTGCAGGTTTAACAAAAGATGATATTGATTTTATTGTCTTTGCAACCTTGAGCCCAGATATGTATTTCCCTGGTGGAGGTGTGCGTGTACAAGAACTTTTGGAAATGGATACCATCGGTGCCTTGGATGTGCGTAATCAATGTTCTGGTTTTATATATGGTTTGTCTGTAGCAGATCAATTTATAAAAACTGGGATGTACAAGAACGTTTTGGTAATAGGTAGTGAAAACCATTCTGGTGGTTTAGAACGCTCAACGCGTGGTAGAGGTGTAACGGTTATTTTTGGTGATGGAGCAGGAGCGGCTGTATTAAGCAGAGAAGAAGATAATACAAAAGGTAT
>JAGQZO010000103.1:1575-5792 GCA_020435515.1 Winogradskyella sp.
CTATTATGGAAGAAAACGATCCAGATGATGTGTCTTACTATCCATATATGAATGGGCAATTTGTTTTCAAGCATGCCGTAGTACGTTTTAGCGAAGCGATTATTGAAGGTTTAACTGCAAACAACCTCAAAAAAGAAGATATTGATATGTTGATACCACACC
The DNA here is from genome assembly GCA_020435515.1 of Winogradskyella sp. Lineage (GTDB taxonomy): Bacteria > Bacteroidota > Bacteroidia > Flavobacteriales > Flavobacteriaceae > Winogradskyella. Next base: position 1,738 of record JAGQZO010000103.1, read on the forward strand.
AAGCTAATTTGCGTATCTCTCAGTTTATACAGAAAAAGTTTGGTCTTAGCGACGATAAGGTGTATAACAACATTATGCATTACGGAAACACTACTGCAGCTTCTATACCCATTGCGTTGACCGAAGCTTGGGAAGAAGGCAAAATTAAAGAAGGAGATAACGTCGTTTTAGCAGCCTTTGGTAGCGGTTTTACTTGGGGAAGTGCTATCATAAAGTGGTAGTGAATATGCATTTATCGAAGATTGTAAACAAAAGTAAAAGTTTCTCATATCTGGAGTAATGCTTGATAAAGATTTTACTACTCATAAATACAACAGTCAGATACCATACTGAAAACATAAGAATGAATTTAATAGCATCTAATTGAACTTAAAAAATGAAAAATATATTTTCACTTTTATTCTTGCTAATATATCATCTATGTTCAAGTCAAAATGATATTGACTTTTCCAAATTGAAAGTGACTGAAGCAAGAGTTGATTCCATAAACCTGTATTTTGATAAAGTTCTGAAAAGTGATGGTGAAAAAAAGAGAAAATTAGAGAAAATGTTTTTTGAACTACTTCCCAATAGTCATTCAGAAATGTGTGATGCGATGTATATAGACATTTGGAAAAAAAACGTTGAATGGAAAAAAAACAAACACAAAAAAGGTTTTGTTTCTAAAGTCTATGTTGTAAACCCTTGGGTTGAATATTTAAGTAAAATGGACTATTATGACAAAGATTCATACTACGAAAAGTATTTTAATATTTGTATTGGGGGTGAATATGGAGCTGATTATTTAAGGGCAGGTTTTGAAATTTATGAACGATTTTTATCCGACACAAAAACTGCTTGTGAGAAATTGGAAAGGTTAAACGACAAAGAAATAGAAAGTATATTTTATTTCATATTTGACGAAACACATCCCGAACACAATGAAGAGAATATTTCTTTGTATAATAAGATGTTATTAAAAATGAAAAAGGAGAATCTAAAACTATCCGAGTTATTGGAAAAGAGCTATAAGCGGATAATTGCAGAGCAACGCAACCACTGATTAAAAGAAACAGCTTCAAGACTCTGTATAGATAACTATGACTGAATTCATAGTTAAAATTATATAAATAGAAAAAGCCCAAACAACCTATAATTGTCTGGGCTTTTCAGCTATTAACCAACTTAACTAACACTTAATTATAAAATCTAAAAAATCTTATAAAAAAGATTACTTAAAACTTATCTCAATTACATAGACGTAAAACATTAGGTTTTATTTCAAAGATTAACACTTTTAACGTGTATTTAACAAAAACCCTGATCAGCAATTTGCTGTCAGGGTTTTCTATCTAATAGTTAAACATTAACACTAACCATCAACTATTTATGTAAACTATTAAATGTAAAGCTATATTCTGTTTATAAAGACATATTAAAATGCTATATGTGACAGTTTGTATTGTTAATTTTATATAAAACCTCCACCATCAGATTTTACGTCGCTATCTCTTTGCTTACGAGATTTAGCTCTGTACTTACCACCACCAAAACGATAGGATAGACCTGCAAAAATAGTTCGGCTTTCCCAGTTAAAATCCCCAAACTGTGGGAAAGGTCTATCACCTTCAAATTTAAACTGCATAGTATTGAAAATATCGTTAAAGTTAAGGCTAAACGTAGCTCTGTTATCTTCTAAGAAATTATAGCGCATCCCAACATTGACAAAGGCAAATACATCTTGTGTAAACTGTACTCCTTTGTTTTTGCCTCGGTATAGTCCGAATAAAGAGAACGATAAATCGTCGTTAACTTTAAAGTTGTTGAATAACCTAAAATTCCAGATGACGTTATCTACTTTTACTTCTTCTCTTATAATATCGTCAACCGTAGCTACGTCAGTTGGCACGTCTAAACGCTCCGTGATACTTCTTTGGGTTTGCCCAAATAAATCGAAACTACCATTAACGTTCCACCATTTAAAAAACTTATAGCTGCCATTAACTTCTATACCGTAAGCTGAAGTGTTATCAAAATTATCAAAAGTTAAAATAATACGGTTTAAATCTGCTGGATCTATAAAAACCGCACGATTGATTTCATCATTTATAATGCGGTAAAACACACCACCAGTAATACTACCTTTTTCTAGATTTCGGGTGTAGTTCAGTTCAAACGAATTGGTAAACTGTGGTAATAGCTCTTGGTTTCCAAAAGAGGAGATTAAAGGGGTGTTCCACTCAGGTAAAGGATTAACCTGTCCAATTCCTGGTCGGTCAATACGTCTGCTGTAACTAAACTGAAATGTATTTTTTTCTGATGCGTTATAAGTAATAAATGCAGAAGGATAAAACTCGGTATAATCATTCTCAAAGGGGATAAATATGCTTGAATTATCACTTAGGTTGGTTTGTAAAGCTTCAGATTCTACATTTACGGTTTCTGCACGTAAGCCTAATTGCATAGACCATTTTTCAAACGACGTATTGTAGTTTGCGTAAGCAGAGTATATGTTTCGAGAATAATCGAAGTTAATGTCTGCTGGAAAAGAATTACCATTTTGGTCTCTTAATCTGGCATCAGAAAAATAATCGATTTTATTGTCAAAAAGACGTGTCTGTAAGCCAAGTTCTAATTTTGATTTTTCAGACAAGGGATTAACATAATCTAAATTGATTGTTGTGCGAGTACGCTCAATAAGGTTATCTTCAATAAAGTCTGTTTGTAACACAAAATTATTATCGCTAAAAGACTCTCCATCAAAAATGTTGTGGTCTACTTCAAGTTCTACATTATGACCTTCTTTATCAAAATCTAACTTGTAATTGAAATTGTATTGCTGTGAATTGTTTTCGTTTTCGTTTAAATTATTTTGAAACTCATTGCTTGTAGCATCAACAAAACGAATAGCGGTTGTACCAAAAGTATCGCCTTCAAAAATATTTTGATTGGTAAAAAGGGAAATCGTGTTTTTGTCATTGATGTAATAATCAAAACCTACTTTATATAAATGCGATGTGCCACGACTCAAAAAGTTAAATAGTTGTCTTGAACCATCGTTGGTACGGTTAATATTTCCATAATTTTCATTTCTGTTAATATTATTACCATAATTACCAAAAAAGTTAAGCTTCCCGTTTCTATAATTCATATCTATAGAACTATTGAATTTTGGTGTTTCCTGATATGCCAAGCCAAATGTTACGTTACCATTAAAACCTACATTAACATTTTTGTGTAAAATAATGTTGATTATACCACTTAAACCATCTGGATTGTATTTTGCGGAAGGGTTGGTAATTAACTCAATTTGCTTTATTGAAGTTGAAGGTATTTGACGCAATAATTGTGCTGCCGAAATATTGGTAAGCTTGCCATCTACCATAACTTGCACATTTTGGTTGCCGCGTAAGCTTATGTCTCCTGTTTGCTGATCTACATTTACAGATGGTAAGTTGTTCATTATGTCACTTGCCGTAGGGCCAGAGGTTGTTAAATCCTTACCAATAGTAATTACTTTTCTATCTACTTTTTGTTGAATAGTTGAGGTTTCGGCAACAACAGTAACTTCATCAAGGCTTTCAGAATCTTCTTCTAACAGAATATCTCCCATCTTAATGTCATAGTTGCCTTTTCCGATAGTCTCATTTTTTAGGATGGTTTTGTAACCTATAAAAGTGATTTCTACTTGAATATTTCCTTCAGGGATTTTTTCAATAGTAAAATTACCTTCATTATCGGTAATACCACCAGTAAGAACTTTACTGGTAGCATCTTTTACAACAATATTTACATAAGGTAAAGGTTCGTTAAGATTTGCATCTAGTACACGACCAGATACAGAACCGTCTTTAATGTCTTTGTTGGAGTTTGGTTGGGCGCTTAAAATGGTTGATGTAACCAAAATAAGCATTAATAAGAACTGCTTCATTTTTTGATTGAAATTTGATTGATTGATAGTTTCTTAATGTCTAGACGACTATTTTTACAACATGTTACTATAATTAACAGTACTTAACATCTTTTTAACATATGGGTAAAAAAACTCTTGTTCTTGGAGCTTCTTTAAAAACAGA
>JAGQZO010000104.1 GCA_020435515.1 Winogradskyella sp.
TGATCTCCATGGTCACCTGATGAATGAACTCTAAAGAACGGATGGAATATACCTAATTGAATCCAGCGCGTAAATAATTCACCTTGAGGTTGCTCGGCAAAACCACCAATATCACTACCAGCAAATGAAAAACCAGACATTGCCAAACGCTGCACTTGAATATTAGCTATCCATAAATGTTCCCATGTTGCAACATTATCGCCAGTCCAAGTAGATGTGTAACGTTGTGTACCAGAATAAGCGGCTCTTGTTATTACAAATGGTCGTTTAGGATATGAATATTTCTTTAATCCTTGATAAGTAGCGCGAGCCATTTGCATACCATAAATATTGTGTGCTTTTCTATGACTGCATGGATTACCATCGTAATCATGTCTTACATCATCAGGGAAAGTTTTATTTGGTACTTCCATTACAGCAGGCTCATTCATGTCATTCCAAACTCCTTTGATGCCAATGTCTTCAATCAACTCCTTAAAAAGCCCAGACCACCAATCTCTTACTTCTGGATTTGTAAAGTCCGGAAAGTAACACTCGCCTGGCCAAACTTTTCCTTTCATATAAGGCCCATCTGCACGTTTACAGAAATAATCATTTTCTAAGGCTTCCTTAAAAACTGAATAGTCTTTATCAATCTTAATACCTGGATCTATTATAGCTACGGTTTTAAAACCTTGCTCTTTCAATTCTTTAACCATACCCTTTGGATCTGGAAAATACTCTTTATTCCATGTAAAACAACGGAAACCATCCATGTAATCGATATCTAAATAAATAGCATCACATGGTATCTGGAGTTTTCTAAAAGTAGATGTTATTTCTTTAACTTTACTTTCTGGGTAATAACTCCACTTACATTGATGAAAGCCAAGTGCCCACAATGGTGGCAAATGGTGTGGTTTTCCTGTTAAATCAGTATAACTTTCCACGACATCGCTCATTTTTGGGCCGTAGAAGAAATAATAGTTCATCTCACCACCTTGCGCCCAAAAGCTCGTTACATTACGTCTTTCTTGAGCAAAATCAAATGAAGTTCTGAATGAGTTATCGAAGAAAATTCCATAAGCCTTACCATGATGAAGCCCTGTATAGAAAGGAATAGCCTTATAAATTGGGTCTGTATCCCTTCCGTATGCGTAAGAATCCGTAACCCAATTATCGTAGCGCTTTCCTTTTAAATTGAGATGATTAGGTTTATCCCCAAGCCCATAATAACTCTCGCCATCATTAGAAACCTTGCTCATTTTTACGATGTTTCCACCATAACTATAGCTTTCCTCCCAGTGAAAGCCAATTTCATCTTGATTTATTAAAATTCCATCTTTAACATCATAAAGTGATATTCTTAGGCTTTCTTTAGAAATTTCGCATCGTAATTTAGAGGTAATTACCACATAACAATCTTCATTCTCTTCAATTTCTAGTTTGTTATAACCAATACTAGCATATTTGGTTATAGCATAAGAGAAGTCATTATCAAAATTACCTACGGTTGTATATCTAAATCTTAAAAGGCTATCGCGAACAACTGTTAATTGTAGAATAACATCATTATCTGTTGAGAAATAGAGTTTATCTACATCTTTCTTAAAGCTTATTATTTTTGAAGGAAACTGATTTCCTTTATTTTCTAATTCTGTATTTGTAATCATAGTATGATTTAATATTTAAGGGCGTGTAAAAAAACGGAAAAATTAGAAATTAAGAAAGTGGTTAGCCCTCTAATTATATAGAATTGTCAACTACAACGTTTTCGTGTGCTGATTTTGCTTAAATCACAAATATTCAACCGAATACCAAACTATTATTTAGAATATTTGAATGCGACCATTCCTAAAGGTGGGATATTTATCTCAACAGAATAATCACGATATTGCCAAGGTTCAGCTTTTACAGTTTGTATTTTATTTTTATACATTCCTGTTCCAAAATATTTTTTTAAGTCACTATTAAAAATCTCTTTTAACTTACCTTTTCGTGGTACACCCATTTTATAATTGCCTTTTGGAATTGGTGTCATATTACAAGCAATTATTATATCATCATCTGTATCGTTTCCTTTTCTAATGTATAATAGTACTGAGTTTTGAGAATCGTTATAATCTATCCATTCAAAGCCCTGCCCAGAAAATTGTTTTTGGTATAAGGCTGGCTCACTACTGTAAAAACTATTTAAGTCTTTAATTAATGTTTGTACACCTTTATGCGGATCATACTGTAATAAATGCCAGTCTAAACTTTGTTGAAAATTCCATTCCCCACTTTGACCAAACTCAGCACCTTGGAATAATAAGTTGGTTCCTGGATGCGTAAACATATATGAATATAATAATCTAAGATTTGCAAAACGTTGCCACTCATCACCTGGCATACGCCCTAAAATAGAATGTTTACCATAAACTACTTCATCGTGACTTAAAGGAAGCATAAAGTTTTCGGTAAAAGCATAAGTCATGCTGAAGGTCAAATCATTTTGATGAAACCTTCTGTAAATTGGCTCTTTAGCAAAGTACTTCAAAGTATCGTGCATCCAACCCATCATCCATTTCATTCCAAAACCTAAGCCTCCAATACTCGTTGGTTTTGAAACCATAGGGAAAGCCGTGGACTCTTCTGCGATAGTTTGAACATCTGGGAAAGTACTATAGACCGCCTCATTCATTTCACGCATAAAAGAAATAGCTTCAAGGTTTTCTCTTCCACCAAACATATTTGGTTCCCATTCACCATCTTCTCTACTGTAATCTAAAAACAGCATTGATGCCACAGCATCAACACGTAGTCCGTCTGCATGGTATTGGTCTAACCAAAAAATAGCATTACTTATTAAGAAAGATTTTACTTCATTGCGACCATAATTGAAGATTAAGCTTTTCCAATCTGGATGGTAACCTTTTCGCCTGTCTGGATGCTCGTATAAAGCAGAGCCATCGAAAAACCCCAATCCATGAGCATCTTCTGGGAAGTGTGAAGGCACCCAATCTAAAATAATTCCAATATCATTTTGGTGAAGCTTATCTACTAAAAGTTTAAATCCTTCAGGATAGCCAAACCGTGATGTTGGCGCAAAATATCCCGTAAGTTGATAACCCCAAGATGGATCATAAGGGTATTCCATAACTGGCATAAGCTCTACGTGAGTAAAGTTCATATCCTTAACATATTCGACAAGATCTTTTGCAAGTTCTTCGTAAGTTAAAAACTTATTTTCTTCAACTTTCTTTTTCCACGAGCCTAAATGAACTTCATAAACTGAAAAAGGAGCATCTAAAGCATTATGGTCTTTTCGCTTTTTCATCCATTTACTATCCTTCCACTTATAATCATCCTCCCATACTATGGAAGCTGTTTTTGGAGGATGTTCACAGCGTCTGGCATAAGGATCAGCCTTTTCGGTTTTTATATCGTTATTATGACTGTGAATTTTATACTTGTATAGATTGCCTTTGCCCACACCTGGTATAAAGCCTTCCCATATACCACTTTCGTCCCAACGTACATTAAGCTTATGGTCACCTTCTAACCAAAAGTTAAAATCACCAACTACTGAAACCGATTTTGCACTTGGCGCCCAAACTGCAAAATACGTACCTTCTACACCATTAACTGTTGTAATGTGAGAACCGAATTTTTCGTAAAGACGATAATGTTTACCCGATTTAAATAAATTGATATCAAAATCAGTAAATAAACTGTGTACTATAACTTCTGCCATAAAATTAGTGGTTGATAATGTTTGAAATTCCTTTGAGAGGAATAACTGCCCAAAGTGGTCGGGAATTAAGCTCGTAACCCAATTCGTAAACCGCTTTTTCTAATAAAGAGTATTTTAATAAAAAGATACGTTCTTGTTGGTAGCCTATATTAATATTTGCATTCTGAATTTCTACAACATAAGTTCCTAAGAATAGACCTATAAAGTACTGGTACAAAATTTCACCTGCTTTAAAAAGCTCTTCTTGATCGTGCTTATACTTATCTTGGTTGTTAAAAATAGTTGCGTAAATTGCATAATGAAATGACCTGAACAATCCTGCTACATCCTTAAGTGGTGGTTGTTTAACTTTTCTATCTCTAATTGTGCTTTCTGGCTCACCTTCAAAATCGAGAATATAGAAATCATCATTCTTAACAAGTATTTGTCCCAAATGGTAATCTCCATGCACTCTTAAACGTTCACCTTTCAATTTGGTCCAATCAAAATTTAAAAAACGTTTTCTTATTTCATTTTTGCGTTCCAAAAACTCATTTGCCAACTCCAATGCCAACCCATCGAGTTTATGAAGATTGTTCTCTACGGCATTCAAACGATTCTGGAATTGATATAGCAATCGATTTTTTAGCCAAACCGTATAATCACCATTAAAACGTTCAGGTGTAAAGGATGTATCCTCAAACTCTGACCCTAATGCAATATGCATCTCTGCTGTACGCTTTGCAAGTGTTTGTATCTTGGTAAACACATTTAAACCTGCCCAATCAATAATTTGTGCAGGAATATCCCTGATTGTCAATCGTTCAAAGGGTTCTGTATGTGGAAGACGACCAATATTGATGTTCTTATACTCTAAATTCGAAAATACTTTATGCAGCTCCTTCAGCATATAATCCCAAGCATCCCCTTCATTTGGCACAAGCTCGTTCATTAAGGCTATGGTTATATTGGTATTCTCATGGTCTTTAATTTGCATGCTTCCCAAATAGGCTGGTGTGTTTTTAAAGTCTTTCTTTTCGGATAGGAAACGGCTCATCTCGTAATCTGGATTACGGTCTGCATAAATTCTCCTAAAGAATTTTAAAACATATTTATTGTTATAGACAATAGAGGTATTACTCTGCTCCATGCCCATAAATCTGGAAGACTCGTATTGACAATCCGTAAATATTGAGCTCTTTTTGTACTGTACTCTAGTACGGTCTTTGGGTACAGCATTAAGTATACGTTCAAAAACTACTTTTCTAAAGGACTCGAGGTTAATGGCATCTATAATAAAGCCTTCTTGGTTTTGTATGCTTATTGGAAGTATGCGGTCATCTTTTGCAAAGTTTTCATCAGATACAAAAGCTATTGGCAAAAAATAGTGTTGATAAAAAGCTTCATTAAAATTCACTTCCAAAATGAGTCCGTAATACACTTCTTCATTCTGCTGAATTCTGAAATACTCGGCTAGTTCTATGTACTTTAACTTACTAGATTTACCACCGTACCAACGTTGCTTAATAATGTACTTTTCTAGTACGTCCGATAGAAATGTTTTTACAAAATCTTTGTTTTCCATCAATTCTTCCCACTGTACATCAAAATTGTACGGTGTTTTGAGATTGACTGTTGTAGATTTCTTTTTGGACATTAGTATTTATTTATCTTAAATATATGAAATGGAAGTGTTGGGTGCAACTCCACAAAGTTCCATTCGTTATACCAGTTGTAACTACTTCCTGTAACTAAATCATTTACAGTGATTTGATGACTAGAATGGATACCTAAATCTTGTAAAGGAAGTTGAACTGTTCCTTGTTGCACATAGTACTGCTCTAAACTAACTATAATTAACAATTCGTCGGTTTTAGCATCATTCCATTTGTAATATGCTATTAGATTATCATTATTTACATTGCAGAACTTTATGTTATTGGTCTGTTGTAAAGCTTCGTGCTGATGACGAATAGCATTAACCTTTGATATGACAGCCGTCAGTTTATTTTGCACATCCCAATTGTAATGCTTTACTTCAAATTTTTCAGACATATAATATTCTTCCTTTCCAGGAATAGCCTCATCTATCTGCTGTTCAAAGACTGGACCATAAATTCCAATATTAGAGCTTAACGTGGCTGCTAAAACATAGCGTTGTATGTATTTAGATTCGTTAGCACCTTGCAAATGGTATGGGTTAATATCTGGTGTATTTGGCCAAAAGTTTGGTCGCATATATTCACGCTGATCTGTTTGGGTAAGTTCGGTCATGTACTCAATAAACTCTTGCTTTGTATTTCTCCAAGTAAAATAAGTATATGATTGCGTATAACCTTGTTTTGCTAACTGTTGCATTACCTTTGGTCTAGTAAAGGCTTCAGCAAGAAATAGAACATCTGGATGTTTCTTTTTTACTTCAGAGATAATCCAATTCCAAAAATAGTAAGGCTTGGTATGAGGATTATCTACTCTAAATATTTTGATACCGCAATCTATCCAGTACATCAAAATATCCAAACATTCTTTCCAAAGATTTTTATAGTCTTTGCTTTCCCAATAAATCGGTAAAATATCTTGATACTTTTTAGGTGGATTTTCAGCATATTGTACAGTTCCATCTGGCCTCCATTTAAACCAATCTGGATGGTCTTTTACCCAAGGGTGATCTGGTGCTGCCTGCAAGGCATAATCCATTGCAACTTCAATACCTAAATCTTTGGCTTTTTTTACCAAAGCTTTAAAATCTTCAACAGTTCCTAATTGTGGATGAATATCTTTATGTCCACCATACTGCGAACCTATTCCCCAAGCTGAGCCTACATCACCATCTTTAGCTTCCGTTGTGTTATTTTTACCTTTACGATTAACTTCACCTATTGGGTGAACTGGTGGGAAATATAAAGTATCGAAACCCATTTCGGCAATCCTTGGTAAAAGACGTTCGCAGTCTTTAAATGTTCCGTGTTGCCCTTTATTTTGAGAAGATGATCTTGGAAAAAACTCATACCAAGTACTGAAGAGTGCTTTTTTTCTATCTACATAGATTTGCAGTTCTTTGGATTCGTTAGCCAAATATTTCTCAGGATATCTTACAAAAATATCATGCAAGCTATGAGATTTTGCCTCTTTTATTGCATCATTATACTTTTCTGCATCCTGAAAACAATCAATACAATAATTTAAATATTCCTTCTCTTCTTTAGTCGCTTTTTTAAGAAGTGGTTTTAGATAAGTTATGCCCTCTAAAAGCTCAGACTTTACATGTTGATTATCATCAATTTTGCGTTCAATGCCATGCTGCCAGTTTAATGCATAATCTACCCAACCTTCAACTTTGTAACTATAAAGCCCTTGTTTCTCAACTACAAAAGATGCTTTCCATTCATCATTAACGATGTGATGCATTCTTACTTCATTCCATTTTCTGTCTTTTTCGTGCTTAAAAAGTACTGAAGCCGCTATAACATCATGCCCGTCACCAAGGACATGAGCATCAACTTTTACAATTTCATTTACGATACGTTTTATGTAAAATTCTCCACAATTTATTTGAGGGCTAACTGCGTCTATGACAACACGTTTTTGGTTTTGCATATTGCTATTTGATTGTTTACTGTGCAACGAAAATACTATACATTATCGACATTTAAAAGGAATAAATAACGATGAATAAATATAACTTTTGAATTAAAAAGAATTATAAGCTTTATTATTTATTGAATTATAGTTCTTGGTGGAATGACCGCATTTTTTTTAACTACAACAATGCCATCTTTAACAAGATAGGTGTCAGTTTCTATATCTTTCAATTGTTTGCCACCGTTGATTCTTACATCGTCTCCTATTCGGCAGTTTTTATCGAGAATTGCATTTTTTATAAAACATCGCTCACCTATTCCCATATAGATTTGAATATTCTTTGATTCTACTTCTTTTAGGGACTCGTAACGATCGCAACCCATCATATAGCAATTAATAACAGTAGATTCTGCACCAATTCTTGACCTAATTCCAATGACAGAACGTTCAATTTTTGCTGCATGTATAATTGATCCTTCCGAAATTACCGTACGGTCTAAAAGTGTACCTGATATTTTTGAAGTCGGTAAAATTCTGGCATTTGTATAAATCCTTTGTTCATTGTCATACAAATTGAATTTTGGTATTTCATCTGTTAAGCCAAGATTTGCTTCAAAAAAGCTATCAATATTTCCTATATCGGTCCAATAGCCTTCAAATTGGTAACTTAGGGTTTTATGGTTCTTAATTGCTTCAGGGATAATTTCTTTTCCAAAATCAACTGTATTGGGATCTTTCAATAATTCAACTAATAAATCTCTATTGAATATATAGATTCCCATAGAGGCCAAATAATTTCTCCCTGCATTTTGCATTTCGTTGCTTACTGGTGATGTCCAATCTGGTAATAGAGATGCATCTGGCTTTTCTATAAAAGATGAAATGAAATTATTTTCGTCGGTTTTTAATATTCCAAAAGAAGTTGCTTCTTTGGCATTTACTGGTTGAGTTGCAATTGATATTTCCGCACCACTAGCTTCATGTGCTCTAATCATTTCGTTAAAGTCCATCTGATAAAGCTGATCACCAGACAGAATTAATGCATATTCAAACTCATGTCTTAAAAAATGGTGCAAACTTTGCCTAACTGCATCAGCTGTACCTTGAAACCATTTGTCACTTGCTATTGTTTGCTCTGCAGCCAACACATCTACAAATGCTGAGCTAAAAAAACTGAAATGATATGTGTTTTTTATATGCCTGTTTAAAGAAGCTGAGTTAAACTGTGTTAACACATACATGCGTTTAATATCTGAGTTGATACAATTAGAAATAGGAATGTCTACCAATCTATACTTTCCGGCAATAGGAACAGCAGGTTTTGATCTACTTTCAGTTAATGGATATAGACGAGATCCTTGTCCTCCACCCAAAATTATACTTAAAACTTTGTCGTTTATCATTACTTAATGATTAATGATTGATATATTTTTTTAGTTTGTTTTGCAATTGCCTTCCAGTCGAAAAATTCTTCAACTCTCTGTCTTCCTTTTTTAGCCATTTTTTCTCTAAGTTCTTTATTGCTAATCACTTTGTTGATACCTTCTGCTAAATCTCTAGAAAATTGATCTGGATTTACTGGCTCAAAAGGCGCTACTTTTTGCTGCTCTAAATTAATAAGAAAACCTGTTTCACCTTCAACAACTACTTCTTTGATTCCGCCAACAGCACTTGCTACAACGGCAGTTTCACATGCCATAGCTTCTATGTTAATAATTCCGAAGGGTTCATAAATTGAAGGACAGCAAAATACATCTGCATGAGAATAAAGTTGGATGACGTCTTTTTTGTCTAACATCTTATCGATCCAAAAGATATTGTCTCTTGTTTTAGACGCTTCAGCTACTGCATCTTCCATTTCCTTAGCTATTTCTTCTGTATCTGGCGCACCAGCGCATAAAACAATTTGAGTATCAGCATCAATATATTTAATGGCATTAACTAAATGAACAATTCCTTTTTGCCTTGTAATCCTTCCCACAAAAAGCACATAAGGTTTGTTTTTATCAATACCAAACGTTTCAAGCACATTTGTTTCTTTAACAACCGTATATTCTTTTAAATCAATACCGTTGTAAACTACTTGAATTTTATCTTCATCAACATCAAAATGTTTAAGTATGTCTTGTTTGGTTTCGTTAGATACAGCAATTAAGCAATCCGCCATTTCTATGGCCGTTTTCTCTATCCACGACGAGGCATCATATCCTCTACCCAACTGCTCTCGTTTCCAAGGTCTTAAAGGTTCAAGCGAATGCGTAGTTAAAACCATAGGAATACCATAGCACAATTTAGCCATAATACCAGCAAAATGAGAATACCATGTATGGCAATGCACAATATCTGCATCTATAGTATCGGCATTCATATGTAGCCCTGTACTTAATGTTTTAAATATGGACTTTAATTTACCATCGCTATTTTTAAAAAATCCATCTTCAAAAGGATAGCCTTTTATAATTAGATTACCTCTTGATTCATCCTGATCGCCAAAAGCTCTAACTTCAACTTCCATTAATGCTGATAGCTCTTTAGCTAAATATTCTACGTGCACACCTGCACCACCATAAACATAAGGAGGAAATTCTCTGGTAAGAAATAATGCTTTCATATAATGTTGCTTAAAGCTGTATGACGAAATTTAAATGAGAAAAGTATCTAAAATATCTGCTTTGTAAATTAAAGAATTATTATGATTTTATCAACTCTTTAATTTAAATACTTAATAAAAAAATGTACTGCTAGATTTGTAATCATTCAAAACTTAGTACGACAAAAAAATAGTCAAAAAATTTTGTAAATTTAAGCTATGAAAAAGATTTTATTATTCGCCTTAACTACAATTTTATTTAGTTGTAATGGCTCTGCCCAAAAAAAGGAAGCTAAAGAAGAAACGTTTCCTGTTACCAAAACCGATGCTGAATGGAAAGCCGAACTTACCGAAATGGAGTATTATGTCCTAAGAAAAGCTGGCACTGAACGTGCTTTTTCGAGTCCGCTAAACAAGAATTACGAAAAAGGAGTGTATCACTGCGCTGCTTGTGATACACCACTTTTTAAAAGTGAGCACAAGTTTGATTCGGGTACTGGTTGGCCAAGTTTTGATAGAGAGATTGAAGGTAATGTTGCCTTCTCTACAGATTATAATATTGGATATGCACGTACCGAAGAGCATTGCGCAACTTGTGGCGGACATTTAGGGCATGTTTTTGATGATGGCCCAAAAGCCACTACAGGAAAACGTCATTGTATTAATGGTGTGGCTTTAAAATTTGTACCAGAAGACAACAAAAAAGATGAATAGTTATCTTGAAAGTAGTATAAAGCAATTTGAATACTATAAAAGTCTTGGTGATAAAACTTTTGACCAGTTGACTTTTGATGAGTTAAAAAATGAGTTTGAAGAAGATTCCAACTCAATTTCAATTATCGTAAAGCATTTGGTTGGCAACATGCTAAGTCGTTGGACAAACTTTTTAACCGAAGATGGTGAAAAAGAATGGAGACAGCGAGATGAAGAATTTATTGATTCATTTCAATCTAAAGAAGAATTATTAAATGCATGGAACAAAGGTTGGGATTGCCTATTCAGTGCCATAAAACCTCTTAATACTGAAGACCTAGAACGTGTTATTTATATAAGAAACCAAGGGCACACTGTAGTCGAAGCTATCAACCGACAAATGATGCATTATGCCTATCATGTTGGTCAAATTGTGTTTTTAGGAAAACTTGCCAAAGGAGAAAATTGGCAATCCTTATCAATTCCTAAAGGAAAATCAAAGGATTACAATCAAGAAAAATTTGCTAAAGACAAAGGTAAAAGACATTTTACCGAAGACCTTTAATATTACATTTTGGTTTCGTAAATTCGTACTCTCAAAAATTCAACTAAAAAATTACTCATGAGTAAATACGATATCATAGTATTAGGAAGTGGTCCTGGTGGCTACGTTACGGCAATTAGAGCATCTCAATTAGGTTTTAAAACTGCCATAGTGGAAAAGGAAAGTCTTGGTGGTGTGTGTTTAAATTGGGGCTGTATCCCAACAAAAGCACTTTTAAAGTCTGCCCAAGTTTTTGAATACCTTAAACATGCCGAAGATTATGGATTAAAAGTAAAAGATGCTGAACACGACTTTGATGCGGTTGTAAAACGTAGTCGTGGTGTTGCCGATGGCATGAGTAATGGTGTGAAGTTCTTAATGAAAAAGAACAAAATTGATGTTATTGAAGGTTACGGAAAAGTTAAGCCTGGTAAAAAAGTTGATGTTGACGGCAAAGAATATTCAGCTGATCATATCATAATTGCTACAGGTGCGCGTTCTCGTGAGTTACCAAGTTTACCTCAAGATGGTAAAAAAGTAATTGGTTACAGACAAGCCATGACTCTAGATAAACAACCTAAAAAAATGATTGTAGTAGGATCAGGTGCTATTGGTGTTGAGTTTGCCTATTTCTATAATTCTATGGGAACTGAGGTAACTATTGTAGAGTATATGCCAAAAATTGTTCCTGTTGAAGATGATGAAATATCAAAACAATTGGAGCGTAGCTTTAAAAAATCTGGAATTAAAATTATGACATCTGCTGAAGTTACTTCTGTTGATACTTCAGGTAATGGTGTAAAAGCTACCGTAAAAACTAACAAAGGAGAAGAAGTTTTAGAGGCTGACATTGTTCTTTCTGCTGTTGGCATAAAATCTAATATCGAAAATATTGGACTAGAAGATGTTGGTATTGCAGTAGACAGAGATAAAATTTTAGTAAATAATTACTACCAAACTAATATTCCTGGATACTATGCCATTGGAGATGTTACTCCTGGACAAGCATTAGCACACGTTGCCTCTGCTGAAGGTATCCTCTGTGTTGAAAAAATTGCAGGCATGCACGTAGAAGCTCTAGATTATGGAAACATTCCTGGTTGTACCTATTGTTCACCAGAAGTTGCTAGTGTAGGTCTTACTGAGGCGCAAGCAAAAGAGCAAGGATACGATATTAAAGTTGGAAAATTCCCGTTCTCTGCCTCTGGTAAAGCAAGTGCAGGTGGAAATAAAGATGGCTTTGTAAAAGTAATTTTTGATGCCAAATATGGCGAATGGTTAGGTTGCCATATGATTGGTGCTGGTGTAACCGATATGATTGCTGAAGCTGTTTTGGGTCGTAAATTAGAAACTACTGGTCATGAAGTATTGAAAGCTGTCCATCCTCACCCAACAATGAGTGAGGCGGTTATGGAAGCTGTGGCAGATGCTTATGGTGAAGTGATACACTTATAAAGCAAATTAACACTTAAATAAAAAGCGATTCAATTGAATCGCTTTTTTTATAATCTATATCCTAATCCAAGAAACAATACATTAGGAGACAATTCTTCTAAACCAATGGTATATTTCATGTGCATGCTTAGTTTTGAAGAAAAGTCATAATCCAAACTCAAGTCTGCCCTAACCTTAAACTTATTTGAGATGAAATCAAAAAAATAATTTAAACTAGGACCTACCAAAATATGAAGCGTATTATAGATATCGTATTTTAAGTATATAGGCGCATTTAAAAATCTAAAATCACCGACACCCTTGTAAAGCAGTTCTGGTTGAATATGAAAGCCATTATCTATTGGAAAATCTACTGTAACACCTCCATAATAGCCAGTTTCTATATCCGGATTTGTACCAAAATCGCCTTCTGTTACCTTAAAAAAGGTAAAGTTTAAACCACCCTTAACACCAAAAGTGGCTTGAGCAGAGCCGATAAGACTAAAACAAAAGAATAAAAATAATAGAACTGCTTTCTTCATACTTAAAAAATAAAACTTTCAATAGCTAAATCGTAACTCTTAAGGCCAAAACCAAGAATTACACCTTTAGCATTTGGTAAAATGTAGGATTGGTGCCTAAACTCTTCCCTTGAAAATGTGTTAGAAATATGTACTTCTACAACAGGTGTTTCTATAGCCTTTACAGCATCACCAATACCAACAGAAGTATGTGTGTAAGCAGCAGCATTAAGAATAATACCATCATAGCTAAAACCTACTTCCTGCAACTTGTCTATGATTTCACCTTCTATGTTAGATTGATAATACACTAACTTAACATCACTAAATTTATTTTGAAGGGTTTTTAAATAATCTTCAAAAGTTTGTTTGCCATAAATCTCAGGTTCACGTTTACCCAATAGATTTAAGTTTGGGCCGTTTATAATGATAAGTTGCTTCATATAGTAAATATAGAAAAATAAGTGCATAAAAAAACCGAAGCGATTGCTTCGGTTTTTTTATTTTTTACTTTTAATTAAAAATGAAAAGCAAATCCAATTAAACCTTGGAAAGCACTTTCTGCTTTGTTTTCATCTAAAGTCATGTTATAGCGAACTGTTGGCTCTATACTAACATTGTCGGCAACAAACCAAGCATATCCACCTTGTAAACCTACCCAGTTTGCATTATTGCCATCAACTGAAGCTCCTGTAAAATCGATTCCTACCGGGAATTCTCCACCAACATAATACTTAGCACCAACTTTGTAAACAAAAGTGCCATCTACGTCATCTGCACCAGAGTAACCTAAACCTACTTTTACAGCTAAGTTATCTGAAACAAAATAACCTCCTTCTGCACCCACGCTGTAAGTTGTAAATCCATCAACAGAAAATAAAGAGAAAGCTGTACTACCTGTTGCCCAAGAACCTGTGTTAATTTCTATTAACTTAGAACCTTTTGAAAGAGCACTTGATGAATCACCATCCTGAGCATTAACACTTGCAAAAGCGAAAACTGCAAAAGCAGCTAAAAATAATTTTTTCATAATCTTTTAAGTTTTAAAATTGATTAGTGCAAACTAAAGTCTTTTTTTTGACATATTAAAGCCTTTATTTATAGTTATTAACATTTTTACAAACATTATTTTTTAAATAATTGATAATCAGTTTTTTAAATTTTACGTTGTTAACATTTTTTTTAAAAAATACGATGAAATACGTAAATATTTAACTACTTTTTCACACAAAATATAATTTATGACTTGGTCTCAAGCAGTTAAAGATTATAGGCATTATTTACAAATAGAACGTGGCTTATCGCACAATTCAATTGAGAATTATA
>JAGQZO010000105.1 GCA_020435515.1 Winogradskyella sp.
ACGGACCAAATAAATATTGTGTTCCTCCTCCATTGCTAACAATATTACTATTGTTGCCAGCAAACACATTAAATGCTTGGCCAGAAACTGGAGGAGCAATTAAATCATTTGCATCTTCTTCACCTACAGATGCTGTATTATTTGTATGTCTAAAGTATCTTACATTACCAGTAACTGTTCCATTTGGTATAAGGCTTGAATAATTGTTCGATACTGAATTTAAGGTTAAGGTACCGTTGCTTACAATATTTCCATTTACAATCATAGAACCTGTTGCATCCACCACGGCTTCTGCTCCTACCCTAATAGTAATATCGTTTAGCTCTACATCAGTTGTTATAGTGGATGTTCCATCCAAAACAAGAGCGTTTTCGACACCTGTGGTATTATCTGGAGCATAAGGTGTCCAAGCACCATTGGTATATAATAAGCCATCAAAACCAATATTTACTGTGTAATCCTCTACTTCACCAAAATCAAAAGATTCGCAAGATGTTGGATTACCATCATACTTCATAGACACACGCATTCTGGTTGGTCCAAACAATGCGTCTGTAGGGATTGTGATATTACCTAAAACAGGATTGTCTTGAGAAGGAGCTTGTGAAAATACTAATTCACCTGTATCATTAAAATCTCCATCTTGATTAAAGTCTATCCATACAGCATGGCCTTCATTATAAATAGTTCCTGTCCAAAAAGGAGTAATAGACAAAACATATGTGTTTTCTATATCTAAATCAATGTTCACACCTGTAAAATCTGAATAACCAGTGCTAGTTGAACCAGCACCTGAACTATTACTCACTCCGTTTAAAGTAACGTTAGAGATATACTCGTCTGCAGTACTATTGCCATTAGAGTCACAATAAATCAATACTTGAGGGCCAATCCTAAAATGGTCTATTGCTATATCACTTCTAACACCAGTTCCTGTTGTCCCTATAAACCTAAATTTAACTGTTTGGCCAGCATAAGTAGCAAGGTCGTACTGAACAAAGTTCCATTGGTTTCCTTGATTTCCACTTTGTGTAAATACAGTTGTCCAAATAGAACCATCATCATTAGTGATTTCTAGAGTTAAGCTACCTGTATTTACCCCAAACATATGGTTGTAAAACGATACAAAAGAATTGCTTGTTGTACTTAAATCAAAACAAGGGCTTACTAATATAGCTGTTGCGTTTGTTCCTATTCCACCAGTAGTTGTTGCATTTGGAGAAGCCTCAATGTATAGATATTCATCATTACCAGTTATATCATCTGATGGCCCTGTATTAGTAGTTGGTGTTCCATTGCTATCAAGTAGCCAATTACCATCATCACCACTATCTTGTGTCCATCCACCGAGCCCAGAATCAAAGGTTTCTAGATAAGGGAATGTATTTACAAGTGTTCCTGAGCAAGGTGGTGGTGCAGAAGTAGAAAATAATAAAGTACTAGAGTAAGATGAGTTTGACGAAGTACAAACACTTCTTACCTCTAATTCATAATCCGTTGAAGAGGTTAATCCATTTAAAGCATAACTGTTAGTTGCTATACCAGTAATACTAATGTAATCAGTAGCACCAAGCTCTCTATACCTTAAGTCAAAAATTGCACTTGTATTTGTATTCCAATCAATTGTTGCACTATTGAAACTAATACTTGAAGCCGTTAATCCTGTAGGCGTATTAGGAACACAAGGAATTGAACCAACAATCGAAAAATTAGTATTAGAAATATCAAAGAAAATGTGGTTAGAACCTCTAACCATTATTCGGTTATCTGTTCCCGCTAAATTTGGCACCATTATATCATGCGAACCATCATTTGTTACGCTTGTAGCTAATGCAATTGGATACGTATCTCCTCCGTCTGTAGATAAAAAGATATCTACATTTGCTGCATTGACACCATTGCCTGTTGTACCCGCAACATCCCAAGTTACAGTTTGGATGGTTCCGACATTCCAGGTGACATTGGTATTGGGGGAGTTAACGACAAATGGTCCAGCGGTACCGTTTACAGAGACAACCATGTCATCACTGTTATTCGTTCCACCTCCAGCTACATTATCCCTTACTGTTAATCTAAAATTTAAAGTTCTTGCCACATTTGGCACAACTTCCCATTGCCAAGAGGTAGCGCCAGTTTTTATAGTCTCTAATCTCGGAAAATAACGATGAGTATTGGTTGTGGGTTCAAAAGACCTAAAGGCTACACCTGATGTTGCTGTTGTACTAGGATAAGTGGTCGAGGCATTATTTTCATCATATTGCTCCCAACAATACGTTAATACATCACCAGTATCTGCATCTGTTGCAGAACCTTCTAAAACAAAAGGTGTTCCTCTCGGAATCGTATAGTTTGAACCAGCATTAACCACTGGCGCAGCATTGCCTGTATTTGTATCTACCTGACAACTGGTTGACTTTACATAGTTTGTTACTTGCTCTATAGAGGCAGCATGGAAATAAGGATCACTATTAACTTGTACGTCTGTTGCACCTGTAATACCTGCATAACCCATTATGGTTGAACCACTACCAGGTTCCATCTGTACATTTGTACCTTCGTTGCCACCATGAGTCCAAGTATGGTTAGCACCAAACTGATGACCTAACTCATGCGCCACATAATCAACATCAAAAGGATCTCCTTCTGGAACCGTATGTGATGTCCATCCACTTCCTTTTGATCCATTGACGCAAACACAACCTATACAACCTGCATTTCCATTATTTTGAAGGTTTGCGAATAAATGGCCCACATCATAATTGGCCTCTCCGATAACACTTGTTAGGGTACTCTGCAATTGAGAGTTATAATTTGCAGTTGTGCTACCATAAGGATCACTTCCTGTATTGGTATAGATAACATCATCCGTATTGGCAATTAACACCATAGTTACATTAAAATCTACCTCGTATATACCATTAACTCTGGTCATTGTAGTATTAATAGCTGCAAGAGCTTGCGCTTTTGTACCACCATGAT
Organism: Winogradskyella sp.; assembly: GCA_020435515.1. Taxonomy (GTDB): domain Bacteria; phylum Bacteroidota; class Bacteroidia; order Flavobacteriales; family Flavobacteriaceae; genus Winogradskyella. The sequence goes on from JAGQZO010000105.1 coordinate 2,980, forward strand.
ATTGCGTATATTCACCCGTTGCAGAGACTGCCAAACGAAATGTTCTTAAAACAGAATCATCAGCATTTTTCATTATGAAGCCTGATGTTATACTGCGGTTTAATTGTTCTGACACCTCACACTCAAAATTGTCATTATAATTTATACGGTTTTCTCTACTAAAAACAATATAGCTATTTGTACCTCTTGAGATAGGCTCAATAAATGTATTGCCCTTAGGAGATATAATCATTCCGTTGAAACCTTCGGGAGAAATACTGAATCTTAAAATAGATGAAGCATCATCAACTCCCTGACCTACATAAGATCTAATGTCAGGAAAACGCTCTTGCAAATCTGGATGCATTACAGAAGCTTCCTTAATTGAAAAACGCTCCATCTTACCTTCTGAATTAGGAAAAGATAATATTGTATTAGAGGTAACTGAAAACTGATTTCGTTGAACAACTCCTATCAAAGATTGCTTTAGAGCATTAGAGTTCAAACTAAAAGTGTGATAAGCCTTTAAAGTCTTATGGCTTTCTTTTTGAATAGCATTGGTATTTGTTCTTTCCTTTTGCCATAATGCTCTGTCTTGAGACCATAGCGTGGTCATCCCCATCATTGCAATGAGCAACAATAATTTAATTTTCATAATATTTGAAGAATTAAAATTCATTTTTATTACACAAATACCTACTCAATTTCATATGAAAAATAACCTGAAAATTTTCTGAAAAAATCACCCCTTTATTATCCCTCATTTTTAAGCATTGTGTACCATGAAGTAAGAATGAAACAAGTAGGTCAAGGTAAATTTTGTCATTAAATTAAGGGTTAAAAAGGGTATTTATTTGGACTAATATATTATAAAATATTCCAAAATAGCAGATAAAGTGCATAAAAATTCGATAAAAAATAAAACTACTGAATTTTAATATTTTTTGTAAAAACCAAAAACCTTAAGATTCAATAGTTCTTATTGCAAATAAATTTCCCAAACATTTTTGGTTATCGATTTTGCTTATTTTTACATAATGATTAAGGAAAATTTACTTATAGTTAGCAACCTATCTATTTCTTCTTTCAACAATGGTGAAGAGAAAAAACTTATTAATTCTATATCTTTTTATATAAATCCTAATGAAATTGTAGCCGTTGTTGGTGAGTCTGGTTCAGGCAAATCAATATCCTCCTTGAGTTTAATGGGAATACTACCAAAAGCAGCCTTAAAAATAACTTCAGGTTCTATTCTTTTTAAGGATCAGGATTTAACCAAGACGACAGAAAAAGAATTCCAAAATATACGAGGGAAAAAAATTGCCATGATTTTTCAAGAACCTATGAGCTCCTTAAACCCATCCATGCGATGTGGCAAACAAGTTGAAGAAATCTTACAACAGCATACTAATTTGTCCAAATCTGAAGTAAGGAACGAAGTTACTTTACTTTTTGAAAAGGTAAAATTGCCCAATCCCGAAAGAATATATAAGTCTTATCCACATGAAATATCAGGAGGACAAAAGCAACGTGTAATGATAGCTATGGCTATAGCATGCAAGCCTAAAATTCTTATTGCTGATGAACCTACAACTGCATTAGATGTTACTGTGCAGAAAGAAATTTTATCGCTTCTGAAAGAAATACAGAAAGAGACGAAGATGAGTATTTTGTTTATATCTCATGATTTATCTCTGGTTTCAGAACTAGCAGACAGAGTTATTGTAATGTACAAAGGTGAAATTGTTGAGCAAGGCACTACTGATGCTATTTTCAACCAGCCAACACATAGCTATACTAAAGCGCTTATTAATGCTAGGCCCTCTACAGATTTTAGGCTTAAAAAACTACCAACAATTTCTGACTTTATGAAAGGGGATATTGATAGGAGCATTATTTCAAGAGAAGAACGAATAGCTGAACATAAGAAATTATATGCTCAAGAACCATTACTTGAAATTATTGACGTTGAAAAAATCTACCTTTCAAAAAAAGGATTATTCTCTAAAGACATAAAATTTAAAGCTGTTGATGGTGTAAGTTTCAAAGTATACCCAGGTGAGACTATTGGATTAGTTGGGGAATCTGGATGTGGTAAATCTACATTAGGTAATGCAATTCTTCAGCTAGATAAAGCCACTTCGGGTGTTATCAAATATAGAGGACGCAATATTATTAATTTGGGCAAAGTTGAAATCAGAGCACTAAGAAAGGATATACAAATTATATTTCAAGATCCTTTTGCATCACTAAACCCAAGAATGACAGTTGGAAGTGCGATTATGGAGCCAATGAAAGTTCACAATATTGGTAATTCTTTTGAAGATCGTAAAGAAAAAGTTTTAGATATATTGACCAAAGTAGGCTTAGATTCTTCTAGTTTTTATAAATACCCTCATGAGTTTTCAGGAGGCCAAAGACAGCGTGTTGGTATTGCCAGAACCATTGCATTACAACCTCAACTTATAGTTTGTGACGAATCGGTCTCTGCTTTAGATATTTCTGTGCAAGCACAAGTTTTAAACTTGTTAAATGATTTAAAATCTCATTTTGGATTTACCTATATTTTTATTTCGCATGATTTAGCTGTTGTTAAATACATGGCTGATCAGTTATTGGTTATGAATAAGGGTAAAATTGAAGAAATGGGTGATGCAGACACCATTTATACCACACCTAAAAAAGAATACACTAAAAAATTAATTCAGGCCATTCCTAAGGGAATATAATTATTATGAAATTTAAAATTACGAAAACCCTATTACATATGCTATGTTTTGCCTTGCTTACAGGGTTTATTTCCAAACCAAATACAGACCCTAAACCAAAAATAAAAGATCAATTAATCACCAAAAAGGTTGACTCTTTATTAAACCTTTTGACCATTGAAGAGAAAGTTGGCCAGATGAATTTATACAACGGGTTTTGGGATGTAACAGGTCCAAGTCCAAAAGAAGGAAATGCCAAAACTAAATATGAGCACCTTAGAAAAGGCTGGGTTGGAGGTGTGCTTAACGTTAGAGGAGTAGAAAATGTAAGGGGTGTACAAAAAATAGCCGTTGAAGAATCACGTTTGGGGATACCTCTTATTATTGGTTTTGATGTTATTCATGGCTATAAAACTTTAAGTCCTATTCCGTTAGCAGAATCGGCTAGTTGGGATTTGGAAGCTATTGAAAACTCCGCTAGAGTTGCTGCTATAGAAGCATCTGCAGCAGGTATCAACTGGACTTTTGCTCCTATGGTAGATATTTCTAGAGATCCTCGTTGGGGACGTGTTATGGAAGGTGCTGGTGAAGATCCTTATTTAGGAGGCAAAATTGCCCAAGCAAGAGTAAAAGGTTTTCAAGGAAGTGATTTAAGTCAAAATAATACAATAGCTGCTTGTGCCAAGCACTTTGCTGCTTATGGTTTTGTTGAGGCTGGCAGAGAATATAATACCGTTGATATGAGTATTTCAAAACTGCACAATACCGTTTTACCACCTTTTAAAGCTGCTGCAGAAATGGATGTAAAAACGTTTATGAACTCTTTTAATGATCTTAATGGAGAACCTGTTAGTGGAAGTAAATATCTTCAACGAGACATTTTAAAAGGTGAATGGAATTTTAGTGGTTTTGTAGTCTCAGATTGGGCGTCTATCAATGAAATTATTTATTGGGGCAGAGCAAAAGATAAAAAAGAAGCTGCAAAAATTGCCTCCTCAGCTGGTTCTGATATGGATATGGAAGGTTATGTTTATGTACAAGAACTTGCGCAACTAGTTAAAGAAGGAATAGTTGATGAACGTATTATTAATGATGCTGCTGGAAGGATATTGAGGGTTAAGTTTGAATTGGGTCTATTTGATGACCCTTATAAATATTGTGATGAAAAAAGAGAAAAAGAGCTTATAGGTCAAGAATCTCATCATAAAGCTGTTCTTGAAATGGCTAAGAAATCAATTGTATTACTTAAAAACGAAAATCAGCTTTTACCTTTAAAAAAAGAAGGTCAAAAAATAGCGCTTATCGGACCGTTGGCCAATGATAAAAATAGTCCTTTAGGTAGTTGGAGACTCGCCTCTGATGATTACACTGCTGTTTCTATTCTAGAGGGCATGAATGCATATAAAGGCAATAAACTTACTTACAAAAAGGGAGTTGATTTATTCCTAGGGAATACAGAATTTATACATGAGATTGAAGTAAATACTACTGATAGGTCTGGAATTAATGATGCAGTAGAAGCTGCTAAAACAGCAGACGTTGTAGTTATGGTATTGGGAGAACATGGGTTTCAAAGTGGAGAGGCCAGAAGTAGAACACAACTCGATTTACCTGGCTTGCAACAAGAACTTTTGGAAGCTGTTTATAAAGTCAATAAAAATATTGTTCTAGTGCTTCAAAACGGACGACCACTTGCAATTGAATGGGCTGCAGAACATATTCCTGCCATAATAGAAGGTTGGCAGTTGGGAACACAAACAGGAAACGCAATAGCACAAGTACTATATGGCGACTATAATCCTAGTGGAAAACTACCAATGACATTTCCTAGAAATGTTGGACAAATACCTATTTATTACGGTCACTATAACACTGGAAGAGCCACAAATAGAGAAGGTAATGTGTTTTGGTCACATTATAGTGACAAAGAAAATTCGCCTCTGTTTCCATTTGGCCACGGTTTAAGCTATACAACGTTTGAATACAGCAATCTAAAAGTGAATGCATCAAACTTCAACAACATAGAAGAAGTAGAAATT
>JAGQZO010000106.1:0-5743 GCA_020435515.1 Winogradskyella sp.
CCTTATGGTAAAGTTTTAGAAGTTTTAGGTAAACCAGGAGAACATAATACCGAAATTCACTCCATCTTAGCCGAATATGGTTTACCTCACGAGTTTCCTTATGAAGTTGAAAACTATGCCAATAACTTAGATATTTCTATCACTGAAGATGAGATAGCTAAACGTCGCGATATGCGTAAGGATTTAACCTTTACCATAGATCCTAAGGATGCTAAAGATTTTGATGATGCACTATCTTTTAAAGTTTTAGAAAATGGATTATATGAAATAGGAATCCATATTGCCGATGTATCCCATTACGTGCAACCAGGAACCGTTTTAGACGATGAAGCTTACGAACGTGCCACGTCTATTTATTTAGTAGATCGCGTTGTACCAATGCTACCCGAACGTTTATCTAACGGAGCATGTTCCTTAAGACCACACGAAGAAAAATATACCTTTTCTGCAGTCTTTAAGATGAATGATAAATGCGAAATTAAAAACCAATGGTTTGGTAGAACGGTAACCTATTCTGATGCACGTTTTGCTTATGAAGAAGCACAAGCTATAATTGAAAATAATCCAGATGTCACGTTGAGCGCAGTCGAAGCGTCTCAACTTAATACGACAATTCCAAAAGAAGTATCACTTACAGGTGAGCAGTATAATACCAAACCAGAAATAGCAGAAGCTATTATGGTTTTAGATCGTTTAGCTAAAAAAATGCGATCGCAACGTATGAGACATGGAGCCATTTCTTTTGATAAAGTTGAAGTAAAATTCAATTTAGATGAAGAGGCTAACCCAATAGGTGTGTTCTTTAAAACCAGTAAGGATGCTAACAAACTCATCGAAGAGTTTATGTTATTGGCCAATAAAAAGGTAGCCGAATTTGTAGGTAAACAAAGTTCCAAAAAGACCTTTGTCTATCGTGTGCATGATGAGCCGGACGAATCTAAATTAGCCCAGTTACAAACAGTGGTTGGTCGTTTTGGTCATCAGCTTAATTTTAAGGATAGAAATAGTATAGCAGCATCTTTAAACAAATTATTAAGCGATGTGGTTGGTCAAAAGGAACAAAATTTAGTAGATACTTTGACTATAAGAACCATGGCAAAAGCAGAATATACCACGCACAATATTGGGCATTATGGCTTAGCCTTTGATTATTACAGTCATTTTACTTCACCTATTCGTCGTTATCCAGATGTTATGGCTCATCGATTGTTGCAACATTATTTAGACGGAGGTAAATCTGAAAATGAAGAGATATATGAAGAAAAATGCAAGCACAGCAGCAATATGGAATACTTGGCTACGAAGGCCGAACGCGATTCAATTAAGTACATGCAGATTCGTTTTATGCAAGATCACCAAGATGAGGAATTTTTAGGTGTAATTTCTGGTGTAACCGATTGGGGAATTTACGTAGAAATAGAATCTAATAAATGTGAAGGCATGGTAAGTGTAAGGGATATGAAAGATGATACCTATGACTTTGATCAGTCGCATTATGCTATGATTGGTCGTAATACGCATAATATGTACCAGCTTGGAGATGAGGTTATTGTAAAGGTAAAAGATACCGATTTAGTAAAAAAGCACTTAGACTTTTTCCTTATTGGTAAGCCTGAAAAAAAGGATTAACTTTATCCTAAATGATTTGTCATGCTGAATTTATTTCAGCATCTTGTTTTTAATTCCAATCAATAAAACATAACCTATGATACTTACCACAACCAATTCAATTGAAAACTTTAAAATAGTTGATTATTTAGGTATAGTTACCGGTGTAGCACTTGCAGAAGAAAAAATAGTAATGGGTTTTAGTATGTCTAAATATCTAAACTCTATAAGAAACAGTATAGATGCTACAAAAGAAAAAGCATTTCAGCAATTACAAGAAAATGCTAAAAAACTAAATGCAAATGCTGTTGTTGGCATTAAAGTTGAAATAGAACTTATGACAAGTAATTATGCTATGGTTTCTGTAACAGGAACAGCTGTAAAGGTTGCAGCGTAAGCATGTTTTAAAACTCTATTTATGAAAAATTATATCCTCGTTTTAGCATTTATATTAGGATTAACAGCAAATGCACAAGATACTATTGAAAAAAATATAGGCGAATTTTCTACTGTAAAAGTCTTTGATTTAATAAATCTAAAAATGATAAAATCAGACGGAAATAAAGTGATTATTGCAGGTGATAACAAAGAAGATGTTCAGGTTATAAACAATAATGGAAATCTTAAAATTAGAATGAAGCTTGAAGAAAGTTATGATGGTAATGACACTGTTGTAAAGTTATACTATACTTCAGTAGATGTTATCGATGCCAATGAAGGTGCCAATGTTGAAGTAAAGAACCCTTTAGAACAATTTGAAATTGATTTAAAAACTCAAGAAGGTGCTGAAATTACTGCAGAACTAAAAACTACGTATGCAAATTTTAGAGCAGTTACTGGTGGAATAATTAATGTTTCTGGAAGCTCAAAAAATCAAGATATATCTATCTATACAGGTGGAGTTTTTAATGGTAAGGAATTTACTACTGAAAAGACAGAGGTAAGTGTTAATGCTGGAGGTGAGGCCTATGTAAACGCTTCTGAACTTGCAGATGTACGAATAAAAGCTGGAGGAAACGTTTACGTTTATGGCAACCCAAAAGAAATTAACGAAAGTAAAGTATTGGGTGGTAATGTAAAGCGAATGTAATTTTATCTCATTATACTTAGACTACATAACCTAGAAATCTCAATAGCTTTCGTGTAACATTTCCTAATTAGTTTACTATTTTTGTGAAAACTACATGTTTACATGTTACATGATATTCTAAAAGCCATCCCTTTCGGAATTATTTTAGCCTTTACTATTGGACCAGTATTCTTTGTATTGTTAGAAACTAGTGCAACCAAAGGCTTTACTAGTGCACTTGTTTTTGATTTTGGTGTCATTTTAGCAGATATTGTTTTTATACAACTCATTTTCATGAGTACTGACACACTCATAAATAAAATAAAAGATGACCCAAAATTACTTGTGTTTGGAGGTGTATTGCTTGTTATTTATGGCTTAATATCTTTCGTTAAAATTTCTAAATCCTTCAGGTCTATAGTTAGGGAACATTATAAAATTAGACTTCCTAAAAAAGACTACGGGAAATTATTCATAAAAGGATTTTTACTCAACTTTATCAATATTGGTGTGCTTTTAGGCTGGTTAGGCTTTATTGTAATTGGTACATCTATTACTAAATCAGAAAATGGAGTTAGTGTATTTATCATTACTATGCTAGTTGCTTATTTTGTTTGCGATTTATTTAAAATTGCAGCTGCAAAACGTTTAAAAAACAAACTTACTCCAAGGCGCATTTTTAAAACCAAGAAAATAGTTGCCTTGGTTATTTTAGGCTTTGGTATTTTACTTCTTTCCCAAGGACTTTTTCCAGAGCTATATGAAAAAGGGAAAGAGCAAATTGATAAGGTGAATCCCATAAATTGAAAAACTTTCTAGAGGTTTCGAGCAGCAAGATAGGTTCATTGACTATAGATTCGAACTGCTGTAGATGTTTTTATATATTTAATTAAATTTTTCTAAAATTTAGAAATAAAAAACCCTCAACATAAGTTGAAGGTTTTTAGAGGTGTCGAGCGGATTCGAACCGCTGTAGATGGTGTTGCAGACCACTGCCTAGCCACTCGGCCACGACACCTTATTGCGAGGGCAAATATATAAATTATTACTGTTTTACCCTATACTGACCTACTTTTTTCGTTTTTCAGAAAGTTTAATAGTTACCATTTCCACATCACCACCAATTGGTGGATTAATTTTGCTTACAGAAACTGTAACTTTACTAACAAGTTTATCTTCATCTAATATTCTATCGATGATACGTTGGGCTACGGTTTCCAAAAGTTTTGACGGTATTACCATTTCTTCACGCACTACTTTATTTAAAAACACATAGTCAACAGTGTCACTTAAATTATCTGTTTCTGCGGACTTAGATAAATTGGCATGAACCAAAAGATCTACACGATAGTCACTACCAATAGCTGTTTCTTCTTTCAAGCAACCATGATTGGCAAAAACACGAATATTTTCAACTTTTATTACTCCCAAAGCATTTAATTTTAAGCAAATATATTACACTTATATTTAATAACTTTGCCCATATTTTTACAACATGTCAGAAGAAATAAAATCACTCAATTTTATTGAGCATATCATAGAAGAAGATTTAGCAAATGGTTTACCAAAGGACAAGCTTCGTTTTCGGTTTCCACCAGAGCCTAACGGTTATTTACACATTGGTCATACTAAGGCCATAGGCATTAGTTTCGGGTTGGGTGAAAAGTATAACGCTCCAGTAAATTTAAGATTCGATGATACCAACCCTTCAAAGGAAGAACAAGAATATGTAGATGCCATTAAAAAAGATGTGGCGTGGTTAGGGTATAGATGGGCCAACGAATTGTATTCTTCAGATTATTTTCAACAGCTTTATGATTGGGCAATACAATTTATAAAAGATGGAAAGGCTTATGTTGATAGCCAAACGTCTGAAGCCATTGCTGAACAAAAAGGTACTCCTACACAATCAGGTACAAATAGTCCCTATAGAAATAGAAGTATAGAGGAAAATTTAGATTTATTCCAACGTATGAAAGCTGGAGAATTTCCGGCTGGCACACATGTTCTGCGCGCTAAAATAGATATGGAAGATCCAAACATGTTGATGCGCGATCCTATAATGTACAGGATTATGTATGCGCATCACCACAGAACTGGTGATGAGTGGTGTATTTATCCAATGTACGATTGGACACATGGCGAAAGTGATTACATAGAGCAAATTTCACACTCATTATGTTCTTTAGAATTTAAACCACATAGAAAATTATACGATTGGTTTAGGGACAATGTTTATGAGTATGCTAAGGATAAGCTCCCACTACCACCAAAACAACGTGAATTTGCTCGTTTAAACCTCTCATACACCATAATGAGTAAGCGTAAGTTACTAAAGCTAGTAGAAGACAAGGTGGTTTCAGGTTGGGATGACCCAAGGATGCCAACTATTTCGGGTTTACGAAGACGTGGTTATACACCAAATTCTATCAGAGAATTTATTAAAAAAGTAGGTGTTGCTAAGCGTGAAAATGTTATAGACGTATCACTACTTGAATTTTGCATTCGCGAGGATTTAAACAAAACCGCTAACCGTGTTATGGTTGTTTTAGATCCTGTAAAAGTTGTTATTACCAACTATCCTGAAGATAAGGAAGAATGGTTAGAAGCAGAGAACAATCAGGAAGATGCTTCAGCTGGCTACAGAAAAGTGCCATTTTCTAGAGAGATTTATATAGAAAAAGAAGATTTTAAAGAGGAAGCAGGCAGTAAGTTTTTCAGATTAAAATTAGGAGGTGAAGTTCGTTTAAAGAATGCTTATATCATTAAAGCTAATGATATAGTGAAAGATAAAAATGGAGAAATCACCGAAATACATTGTACTTACGATACAGATACGTCAAAAAAAGTAAAAGGAACCTTACATTGGGTATCTATCAAACACGCCATAACTGCTGAGGTAAGAGAATATGATCGCCTTTTTATGCACGAAGCACCAGATAGTGACAAAGACAAAGACTTTATGGAGTTCTTAAACCCCAATTCTCTAAATATAAAAACTGGTTATTTAGAACCAAGTTTGTCTGAGGCTAAGGTGGGAGAGCGTTTTCAGTTTCAACGTTTAGG
>JAGQZO010000106.1:5810-6374 GCA_020435515.1 Winogradskyella sp.
GTTGGGCAAAGCAAGCGCCTAAACCACAAACAACCGCTCAAACAAAATCTAAGCCACAACAGCAAAAACGTTCAGCAATTAGTGTAATTCTACAACTAGGTAAGAAATACACGAATTATCCGGAAGATAAACAGGCAAATGCAAAAGCTGAAATTATTGATCTAGCTAAAGAGGTGGGTTATGACGATTTAGAGCCTTTATTTGATACTGCAGTAAAAAAAGCAGGCACACGTATCGCTGTCATGATTGCCTTAAAAGAACTGCTTAAAAATGGTTTAGACCGCAATGATGCTATTGATGAGTTTATCTCTAAAGCTTTAGAAGATGAAAACGAAATTTTAGTTGCTGAAGCTTCTGAGGTTTAACAATTGTTTAGCAGAGATTCTCTCTTATAATGTTTATCTTTTATAGAAAGATTAATTTATGGATATTTAACAGCAAATACTAACGAAGATTTCAACATTAACAAGGGAAATAGAAGAACAATATCCTGAGCTTACAAAATATTTAGAAGAAACCAGAAGTACTCTGCCTAATAACTCTGGAAAGGCTACTTTAAATAAT
>JAGQZO010000107.1 GCA_020435515.1 Winogradskyella sp.
CGAGTTCTACAGCTTCTTCACCTACCTTTTGAGCGACTTTGTTAATGCCTTTAGCAAATAATGAAGCAACGTAAGATTTTTCAGTATTACCAGCTTCTACTCTACTTTGTATGGTGTTTTCTAATTGTGTTAAGAAACCGTAAGATTCGGTATTAGCTTCATTCCAACAGGTGTCGCTTCCTGTGTGGCACGTTGGACCTTTTGGATTCACAACAATCAACAAAGTGTCATTATCACAATCTACTTTAATATCGACTAGATTTAAAACATTACCACTTTCTTCACCTTTGGTCCATAATCGATCTTTGGTACGACTAAAAAAAGTAACCAACTTTGTGTCTTGTGTCTTTTTTAGCGATTCTTCGTTCATATAGCCTAGCATTAACACATTCTTAGTTGTTGCATCTTGAATGATTGCTGGGACTAATCCGTCGTTATTTTTATTAAAATCTATGTTCATTATAATTAGCTTTTTATGAGATCCTGAATCAAGTTCAGGATGACAAATTATAGTCTAACAGAAATTCCTTCCTGCTTTAATTCTTCTTTTAAATCTTTTATTGCTATTTCACCAAAATGAAAAACACTTGCAGCCAAAGCCGCGTCTGCTTTTCCTATTTTAAAAGTATCTACGAAATGCTGAACATTTCCCGCACCACCAGAAGCTATTATTGGGATATTTACCGTATCTGATAGTTTAGCTAAAGTCTCATTGGCAAATCCGTTTTTTGTTCCATCGTTATTCATAGATGTAAATAAAATTTCGCCTGCGCCTCTTGATTCGACTTCTTTTGCCCATTCAAACAAGTCTATTTTTGTTGGAATACTTCCGCCAGCTAAGTGCACTTTCCATTTTCCATCAACTTGTTTAGCGTCGATTGCAACAACAACACATTGACTACCAAATTTACTAGCCAATTCATTAATCAAATCCGGTCGTTTTACTGCCGATGAATTGATGGACACTTTATCTGCTCCACAATGCAATAGATCATCAACATCTTCAATACTAGAAATTCCGCCACCCACAGTAAATGGAATATTGACTTGTTCTGCAACTTTAAGTACCATATCGTGCATGGTTTTGCGTTTTTCTTGTGTTGCTGAAATATCCAAAAACACCAATTCGTCGGCACCTAGTTGCGCATATTGCTTTGCCAATTCGACAGGGTCACCAGCATCAATTAGATTGACAAAATTGACACCTTTGACGGTTCTTCCGTTTTTTATATCTAAACAAGGTATGATTCGTTTTGTTAGCATAGTCACATCATAACTTTCCCAAAGGGAAGGGGTTTTAGTTACTGATTATAAATCGTTCTAATTGTTTTAATGTAATTCGGTTTTCATAAATGGCTTTACCAATGATAGTACCTTCGCAACCAATCTCTTTCAATTCGTTTAATTCATCTATATGAGAAATACCACCAGAAGCAATTAATTTAACTGATTGGTCAGCACTACCATTTGTACATTGTTGGATTATGTTTTTGTACAATTCTGTTGAAGGACCTTGTAACATACCATCTTTAGAAATATCTGTACATATGACGTACTTAATCCCTTGTTTTTGGTAGTTTTTTATAAAAGGAATTACCTCCAAATTACTAGATTCTAACCAACCATTTGTTGCTATTTTTTGGTCTTTGCAATCTGCTCCTAATATAATTTTTTGTGAACCATATTTTTGAATCCAACATTCAAAAAGATCTCTGTCTTTAACAGCAATACTACCTCCAGTAATTTGCCTTGCACCAGAATTAAATGCTGTAATTACATCATTATCGGATTTTAGTCCGCCACCAAAATCTATCTTTAAATTAGTTTTGCCTGCAATGGTTTCTAAAACTTTATAATTAACTATATGACTGGCTTTTGCACCATCTAAGTCTACGACGTGAAGATATTGTATGCCTGCATCTTCAAATTGCTTCGCAACTTCTAATGGATTTTCGTTGTATACTTTTGAGGTGTTGTAATCGCCTTTTGTTAAGCGAACACATTTTCCATCTATAATATCTATTGCTGGGATTATTCTCATTTTTTGGTTTTTGGCTCTTGGCTGTTAGCAAAGGGCTGTTTATAAATCTATGAAATTCTTTAGTAGCTGTTCTCCTGCTGTACTGCTCTTTTCAGGGTGAAATTGCACACCGTAAAAATTATTACTCTGTAATGCAGAAGTATAGTGCAAACCATAATTTGTAGTCGCAATACTTTGTTTACAATTTTCAGCATAAAAACTATGCACAAGATACATGTATTCCGATTCCTTTATGCCTTTAAACAAGTCTGATTTTAAATTATTTATGGTATTCCAACCCATTTGCGGTGCTTTTAATGTATTATCAAAACGTTTTACATCTACATTAAAAATGCCAAGTCCTGTGGTATTTCCTTCTTCGGTAGAGTTACACATCAACTGCATACCCAAACAGATGCCTAAAACCGGTTGTTTTAATTGTGGAATTAGTTTGTCTAAACCCGATTCTTTTAGCTTTTGCATGGCACTACTCGCCTCGCCTACACCTGGAAAAATAATTCTATCCGCACTTTTTATTTCTTCTGAATTATTAGATAATATAGCATCTATTCCTAATCGTTTAAAGGCAAATTGAATACTTTTGATGTTTCCAGCTCCGTAATTTATGATGACTATTTTCATATTTAA
>JAGQZO010000108.1 GCA_020435515.1 Winogradskyella sp.
TTAACGCTATTAAGACATTGTCCAGAAAAACATAACTGAACAATGTCTTAACGCTATTAAGACATTGTCCAGAAAAACATAACTGAACATTAGACCCATCTGTATTGACCATATTGTCAACAAAAATGCGTAAGTTAAGAGTTTCTGTATCCGAGGTGTTAACAATTTTGAAACGCCAGTTACAAGAGTCATTGTAACCACACCCTGTGTCAGAATAATTTAAGGTTTCACCATTGAAAACCTGAGTTTCGTCATCATAGTTTCTCAATTCAAATTGCCCATAAGAAGCAAAAGTGAAAAATGTTATACATATTAAGAGTAATGTTTTTTTCATAGTCAATAATTTTATTGAGTTAGGTTTTATTAAATAACTTTTCCCTATATCAAAATCAAAGATAAGATTTTTAGAATAAAAAGGGGAAGTCTTTAAAGATTTCCCCTTTGTGTATATAAACAACCGTTATTTATTTACAATAAATTTTGTACTGTAGGAAGCATTTCCGTCATTGATATTCATAATATAATGTCCGGCATTTAATTCGGAAACAGATAGCTTTATATTTTGTTTACCAAATACGCCTTCATAAGATTTAGTAATTACAGCTCTTCCTAACATATCAGTTACACTAATATTATAATCTCCATTTCCAGCTTCAAATGAAATATTGATATCATCTTTTGCAGGGTTAGGAAAAATTTTGATAGAATCTATACCTGAAACTTCTTCAATACTTAATGCTTGTACTACAGAGGTTTCCGAAACGCCAACAATAGTACCATCATTTTGATCTATTAATACGGCAATGATATACATATTGTTTTCATCACTTGTTGCTGGTATTGTGTAGTTGAAAGTATGAGAAACTGTTTGTCCATCTGTTACCGTAGCTGGTATAGAACCTGCCTCACCGTTAAACCCACCTAATAACGCTCTACCAACATGATCATAGACCATTTGTGCTGCAGGTACAGGATTTGGTAAACCCTCATAACCTCCCATAGGACCATTTCCTCCACCAGAGTAATTATTTGCTTGGTTATATCCACTAGTGGTGCCTGTTACACCATCTTCAGTCATAATCACACCTAATCTGTAGTTAGATCCAGCAGAAGAAAAATTGGAATAAAACGTTCCTTGAACAGTAATCGTAAGATTGTTTCCTACTTGGCTTGCGCTTGCAGTTAAATCTAAAGGAACAAGATTGTTAACAAGTGAATTATATGCACCTTCTAATGATGCTTGTGCAGGGTCTAAATCTTCGATAAGGCGATCAACAACACCGCTCGGATATCCACCTATATATTGCCCTATGCCGTTATCATATTCGGTTACAGTCATTGGATCGCCGTTGTGTACCGCAACCAATGCTGTTGTACTACCGTAATTTGAAGCCATATAATCCATACCTACCGCTCCTCTAGGACACCATGGACACCATGTTCCAGTTGCTTCTTCAATAAGTACAACTTTAGTACCAGATTGAGAAAGTGTGTTAAATTTTGTATCGTAAGAATTGTTTGTCATATCACCATCAGCACCACCATTAACACTAGAAATTGTTACGGTAATATCTTTCTCATCAACAGAGCTATAGTTTACTGGCGTAGAGTGGTTAATTGTTTGCGTTGCACCTGGAGTAATGTTAACTACAAAATTTTCAGAGTAGTTGTTAGTTCCATCATTCCAAGATACATCTAAAGAGGTAATTGGGTTGATACCATTATTAAACACATCAAAAGATAGTTGATTATCCGTAGAAGTTAAAGAATATCTATTTAAACTAACATTATCTAGCTCAGCGTCTAAATTTAGTGGAGACCTTACTAGAATATCATCTATAATCCAATTATCACCATCATCATTAAAATGCACAAAGGCGATATAAATCATCATACCATCATATGCTGATAAGTCAACCGTTTTTAAGCTAAAACCGGCTGTACCTAATGTTGTTTCATTATAGCTGGCTACAGTTGTAAAATCAGAATGATTGGTTTGAGAAGCCGTAGATACTTTTACTTCGTAAATAGAACCGTAGTCTGTACCATAGCTTTGAGCAGTATAAAATTGCAATTCTGTATTTGTAGCACTTGTTAAATCTATTTGACTGGTCACTAACCAATCTTCAGCAATACCACCAGTAACGTTTTCATACACATTAGCTGCAGAATAAGTTCCAGTGTTTGGTGCTGTTGCTTGAATCCAATCATTTGCAGTACCTAATCCATTGGTACCTCTAAAAGAAGTCCACCCTGTTGGCGGAAAGGTAGCGCCTTCAAAGCCTTCTGTTAATATCGTTTGCGCTGTACTAGATTGAATACAAGCAAAGCAAAGTGTTAGTAATAGAGTAATTTTTTTTACCATACTTTTTTGATTTAGTTAATGATTTATTTTATAAAAAGTTTTGAAGATAATTAATTGATAAAAATATACTGTATTTTTTTCTAAATATCGTTTAAATGCTTTTTTTGGGGATAAAATTAAAAGGCTACTGTTAGATTAGCACTCAACCCAGTGTTTTCAGGCACAAAACGACACACACCTCCTATACATATTAACCCTCCTCGTTGCCTTCCATAATTGAGTCCCAGCCTTGTGTTACCTTTACTATAACTTCCGCCTACGCTGTAATAATGTATTTTGTTGAATCCTTCATAGTTCCAATTATCAGCGACATATACATTAAGGCTAGTTGAAAAATTATATTCTATAACACCTGCCACCCAATTTTTCCTATCATCTTCACTCCATAAGTGCTGAGCTACAAAACGAGCTGCTCTGCCTTTATCAAAACTTCTCGTTGCTTCTATAACAGCAATATTAGCATTAAACGTTTTATCTCCTAAAGGCCCACCTTCTACAATACCTTTGTCTATAATAACATTTTGAAATGTAAAGGCCGAGTTCCAATTCTTGGACCATTTCTTTTTAATTTCAAGGTTAAAATCCCTAAATAATTGCCTACCTTGACCAATAAATTTTGCTTTGTACCATCTATTTTCAATGTTATACTCAGCATCTAAGCCTCCCCAATAAGAAAAGTTAGCTGATAACTTTGTACCAAACTTACCACCAAGACCAGTACCCTTTTTAAAAGTATAGAAGAAGTCTATTTGACCTCCTACCTCACCAGCACGTTGATCAAAAGATTCTATGATTAATCTTGGTTGGGGATTGTAAACATAAATGTTTGTTAATAAGTAATCTTGCTGCTTAGTAAGTCCTGGCACATAATTAACAACCTGTTGGTTAAAAATATTTCCTTCTGCCAAACGATCTGAGAAAAAACTAAAATTTTCCAATCTCCTGAAAGTTCCGTTTACACCTATTCCTTTCTTAGCATAACCAACATTAACTTGTAATGCTGTACCGTCGTATAATTTATTTGAAGGTATAACTCTCTCATTGACGATGACATCAGGATCTTTAGTAATAGCTTCGGCACCTGCATAAAAATCCCCAATTATAAAATCTAATCGGGCACCGTATGCGCCTACATTAGTTGGTATAGCTTCTACCCCATTAGTATCTTGGTTTCTTCCAACATAACTCAATCCCATTTGTATATCAACCTTCTCAACTTTTAAGGCACTACTTAGATTAATTTGGGCATCTAAACCCTGTATTGTACCCTCAGACTCTTCAAAACCAAAACGTTGTTTACCAAATACTGCTTTAAGACCTATATCTTTGGTGAGGTTTACTTTTATATTCAGCCCCTTTAAAGCATTATTCAACCCTAATTGCCTGTCCTCCCAAGAACGCAAAATCAATCCACTACCAAATTGCTCATAAAAATAACCACCTGTAATGTCTACGTTATCATCTTTGTAGTTAACATAGTAGGTGGCTACACCGTTTTGGTTATTAAAAATTTCATCATAACCTAATAAAGCAGATGGCAAATAAGATTCAAACTGCATTCCTGCAGTAAACTTTCCTAGATTATAATTAACAAGTACGTAGTTATTAGCTCTAAATTGGTCTTCTGGAGCCAAAAAATTAATTCCTTCATCGGTTTGCAACCACTGTGAGTTAGACTCTAAACCACCATAGAAATTACCTGTTTCTTGAGCATAAATTGTACAGAAATAGCACAAAAAAAGTTTTAGAAAAATTAATTTTTTCATTTTTGATTTAGTTAGATAGTTAAAAAGTGAGATGAGCAATCTGGACTATTTGCTCAGTTCTTTTATTTTTTCGTACAGTTCGAGTTCTGCACCAGGACTATATCCTGAATGTTCATAGATGATTTTATTATCCTTAACTAAAATTGTAAGGGGAACAGTAGATGCATTTAAAGCTCGTTTAAAGTCATTATTGGTATCTAATAAAATAGTGTAATCCCAATCTTTACCATTTACCATAGACTTTACACGCTTTACGGTTCTACTATCATCAACCGATACAGCAATTAATTTTACATTGGTTTCCTGTTGCCAGTCATCATATAAATCATTAATAGCATCTAACTCTTTTAGACAAGGCACACACCAAGTCGCCCATAGCGATATTATGGTAATCCCTTCTTTATTAGTGACATCTTCTAAAGCAACATCTTTACCTTCCATAGTCTCTAAAGTAGCACTAGGCAGATCATTTTGAGCCGTAGATGAAAAAAAGCAAACCCCTAAAAATAGGGTCAATAGTAAATTTTTCATGATAAATTTTTTATTTATAGGTGCACAATAATAGTTAATTTTTTTTCAAATGTGCCGCAGTAGTAAAAATTAATTATTTTAGCAAAAAAACAATTTATTGCATTTCTATGATCTCAAAAAGAATACCAAATATTATTATACTACTTCTATTAGCGCTTAGCTTCTCGTGTAGTAAAACAGAAGAAAATGTACCCTTAACTACTCCCACTGCTCAAATCACAGTAGATAAACTTGTAAGAAAGTCATCGTTAAGAAATCAAGAAATTCCATTTAAGATTATCAATGAATCTGGGGTAGATGTAACTGATTTGGCTACATTTTATGTTGACGGAAACCCTATTGATGGTTCTGTATTTACATCCCCAACTGTAGGCGAATTTGAGGTTTATGGTGTATATATGGACGAAGGCGTGGAAATTACCACTAACACAGAAACTTTTAGTGTTATAATACCAAAACGAAAAGTTGTAGTTGAAGATTACACAGGTACTTGGTGTGGATTTTGCCCAAGAGTTGCGGGTGCTATTACAGATTTGCATGAGGTTACTGATGATATAACCGTCGTTGCAATCCATGAAACTGCTATCAGTTTTCCGGACCCTATGCATTTTGATCAGATACAACTATTAAAGGATGCTTTTGGAGTACAAGGATTCCCAGCTGCAAGAATAAATAGATCTACAGATTGGCCGACACCACATACATTAGATATGGTTACCAGTATGGCAGGTCAAGACACAAATATGTCCATTGCTATAAATTCTGAATTGACCGATAATGATTTATTAGTTCAAATTAATGTTGTATACGAAGAAGGTTCAGTACAAGGAGACAAATTAGTAGTTTACTTAGTTGAAAACGGTATCATATACGGACAGGTGAATTATTATGATCAAGATAGTACAAGTCCTTTCTACCAAATGGGTGATCCTATTTCAAATTTTGAACATAACGAAGTTTTAAGAGAATCTCTATCTAGTGTTTTAGGAGATGTTATTCCTAGCACAGAAGCTCTAACTGAATATATAACATCCTTTAATATTAGTCTTCCTTCAGAATATGTTGTAGATAATTTAGACATCATTGCTATGGTTGTAGACTCAAACAATACTGCTAAAAACTCTCAGCACGCTCATGTTAATGAGGACAAATCATATGAGTAAAATTGATTAAATAAGGCTCTTTAAGAGTAACTCATTCTAGTATTGTGTGAACATACAGCAGGTCTTTTTATTATCATAAAAATCAAGGCATTATCATTTCCAAAAACTACCCTATTTGGATTTCTGCTTAATTTTTATTATAATACTAGGATGATACCACAAGATAAAATAAAATACACACAAGAATTAAATAACTCCATTTCCTATCTACAAAGTTTAGGTTACTCTAAGATAAAAGCAGACATTGAGGGTTATGAATCACCTAAATCTTACTTAAAAAAAGGAAGTAAAATTGAAGTGACACCAGATATTGTTGCAGAAAAAGAAGGGCGTAAACATATCTTTGATTTAAGCCTTAAATCTCAAAAACCAAGATTACTAAAATCTAAATGGATATTCCTTAATACTTTGAGCCAACTCAAGTCTTATAGGTTTCGTTTAATCACCACTAGAGGCCATTACAAATTCACCAACGAAACCATTGACGATATCAATCTAAATACAGTTAAACTGATTAAAATTTAATTTTTTTTATTGATAGTGTAACATTTTGACGCTTATTTACGTATAATAAAAGCAACAATGATGTTGTAAATTGCACAAATCATAAAAAAGTAAATGAGACAACTCAAAATTACCAAGCAGGTTACCAATAGAGAAACCGCTTCATTAGACAAATACCTACAAGAAATTGGTAAAGTCGACTTAATTACTGCAGATGAAGAAGTAGAATTAGCTCAGCGCATTAAAGCTGGAGACCAAGTAGCTCTAGAAAAACTAACTAAGGCTAATTTACGTTTCGTTGTATCTGTGGCTAAACAATATCAAAATCAAGGTTTAACGTTACCAGACTTGATTAACGAAGGCAACCTTGGTCTAATCAAAGCTGCACAACGTTTTGATGAAACTCGTGGTTTTAAGTTTATATCTTATGCTGTATGGTGGATCCGTCAATCTATTTTACAAGCACTAGCAGAACAATCGCGTATTGTGCGTTTACCGCTTAACAAGATTGGTTCAATCAATAAAATCAACAAGACATTTGCATTTTTAGAGCAAAGCCATGAGCGTCCTCCTTCTGCTGAGGAAATCGCTAAGGAATTAGACATGACCATTAACGATGTTAAGGAGTCCATGAAAAATTCTGGGCGTCATGTAAGTATGGATGCTCCTTTAGTTGAAGGTGAAGATTCTAACCTATATGATGTATTACGTAGTGGTGAGTCTCCAAACCCAGATAAGGACTTATTACATGAGTCTTTACGTACAGAGATTGAACGTGCTCTTGAAACCCTTACACCTCGTGAAGCAGATGTTATACGTTTGTATTTTGGACTTGGAAATCAACACCCAATGACCTTAGAGGAAATTGGAGAAACTTTTGATTTAACACGTGAGCGTGTAAGACAAATTAAAGAAAAAGCTATACGTAGATTAAAACATACGTCTAGAAGCAAAATATTAAAAACTTATTTAGGTTAACTTCGACTACGCTCAGTTACCAAAGCTATAAAGGAAAAAATTATTTGGTCATTGAGCGAAGCTGAAATGACAGAATAAAAACCTATTGAGGTTAACTTCGACTACGCTCAGTTACCAAAGCTATAAAGGAAAAAATTATTTGGTCATTGAGCGAAGCTGAAATGACAGAATAAAAACCTATTGAGGTTAACTTCTGAAAAAGAATACTTTAGCTATTATCATTCAAAATAATTATAAAAGTATTTAGAGTTAAAATGATATAAAG
The DNA here is from genome assembly GCA_020435515.1 of Winogradskyella sp. Taxonomy (GTDB): domain Bacteria; phylum Bacteroidota; class Bacteroidia; order Flavobacteriales; family Flavobacteriaceae; genus Winogradskyella. Next base: position 7,573 of record JAGQZO010000108.1, read on the forward strand.
GCTTAATTAGGCTTGGTTTTTTTGTATATTTAAGCACCAACCTGATAAAGGTAACAACAGTTACAAAACATAACTGTTCGTTTTTTGATTGATGAAAGAACCCACGGCTGATTACCGTGGGTTCACTTTTTATATAGGTCCATCCTAAATTCCTTCCCAGCAGGAAGGGACTTTTATTTGTAATTAAAAACAACAAAGAGATCCTGAACTTTACTTTACATTTTAAGTACATTTGCAATGTATTTTAAAATGACAAAAAAATGGCTTCAAAATTAATTGCCCCTTCTATGCTTGCCGCAGATTTTGGCAACTTACAACGCGATACAGAACTAGTTAACCATAGTGAAGCCGATTGGTTTCATATAGATGTCATGGATGGTCATTTTGTACCAAACATCTCATACGGGATGCCTGTAATAGCAGCCATAAAAAAGTATGCTACAAAACCCTTAGATGTGCATTTAATGATAGAAAAACCTGAACGCTACATTGAAGAATTTGCCAAGGTTGGTGCAGATATCATCACTGTACATTACGAGTCTACAGTACATTTACACAGAACATTGCGACAAATAAAAGATGCTGGCTGTAAAGCTGGTGTTGTTCTTAACATTACAACCCCAATAAATGTTCTAGAAGATATTTTACCCGAATGCTATATGGTATTATTAATGTCAATTAATCCTGGATTTGGCGGCCAGAAGTTTGAAGAAGTTACGTATAAACGCATAAAAAAATTACGTAAACTAATTGATGAGCAAGGTTTAGACACACGTATTGAAATTGATGGTGGTGTTACCGATAAAAACATTAAAGAATTAGTAGACGCAGGTGCAGATACCTTTGTTGCTGGAAGTCACGTTTTTAAAAGTGATAATCCAACAGCAACAATTAAAAATTTAAAATCTATAGCCAATTCATAAAAAAAGCGCTCAAAAGGCGCTTTTTCGTTTTATAATTGTTTCAGAAGATAATTTATTAAATCTGTTGTGGTGACTATACCTACAAGATTTCCATCATCTACCACTGGGAGTGCATGGAATTCCTGTTTTGCCAAAATTTCGGCAGCTTCCTTAATTGAAGTCGTTGAGGGTATGGTCATCACATTTTTAACCATTACCTGTTCTATGGTAAACATATTGTAAACCACAGTATCCACTTCTTCTGTATCATAAACCGCATCTGCAAAACTAATGCGTAATAAATCAGAGTAGCTTAACATGCCTATAATCACGTCTCCGTTAACTACGGGTATGTGTCTTATTTTATTTCTTTTAAAAAGTATCTCGGCGGTTTCCAACTCATCATCCCTATTAAGAGCTATGATGTGTTTGGTCATTATTTCTGAAACTGGTGGTACATATCTCATGACTATTGGTTTTATAATTCACTATTAAAGGTAAACCATAAACCCATGAAAATTTATGACAAATATCAGCTTACAAATCCTAAAAAAAACAACTCACCCACTTATTCATTGGTAGTATGACCATAGCCATAATTGTACCCATAATTATAGCCATAACCGTAAGACTTACTGGCGCCTACGCTATTAATTACATAGGCCATGTTTTTAAGCTTGCCGGATTCTGATAGTTCTTTGGAAAATTTTAATAAATTCTTTTCGGTGTAGTTTGCTCTGGCAATGTACACTGTGGCATCTGCTAGTTTAGAAATGAGCATGGTATCGGTAACCAATATTGTTGGTGCGGTATCTACTACGACATAATCGTATTCTTGTCTCGCCTCTTCAATTAATTTTTTAAATCGTCCATTGGTAAGCAAATGTGCCGGATTAGGCGGGATGCTTCCAGACAGTATGATGTGATGATTTGGGTGTTTATCAAAACCACTAATAAGCGCATCCTTCCAGTCATAATCCACATCGTGTAAATAATTAGATAGCCCTGGCTTTTGCTTGTCTTGTTGAATGTGAGTATGTATTTGTGGATTCCTTAAATCCGCACCTATGAGCAATACTTTTTTATTAATACTAGATAGGGCTAGAGACAGATTAATACTAATGTATGTTTTTCCCTCACCCTTTATGGTAGAGGTACAAAAAATAACTTTTCCTTTTTCATCATCCTTAACGGGTAAAATATAATCCACATTTGCACTCAAAATCCTGAAAGATTCTGCAAGAGCAGATCTGTCATTTGGGTCTTCAAAAAGGATATCTTTAGTCTTTTTTAAATTAGGGATTTCTCCAATAACCGGAATTTTAGAAGTCACATTCACTATATCCTCCTTACTATGCAACTTGGTATCTAGCATAAAAATAAGGTACAACACTCCAAAAGGAATAAGTAATCCTGCCAACAAAGCACCAGCATAGACGATGTTAGACTTTGGTGAGATAGGCCTAGCACCAGACAGGGCATTTTCTACTACCTTTATAGAGGGCTCCGTTATAGCCAAATTAATAGCTGCTTCCTCTCGTTTTTGTAGCAATAACAAATATAGGCTTTCTTTTATTTTTTGTTGTCTGGCAATTGCACGCAGTAATTTTTCCTTCTCTGGGATTTGAGCTACCTCACTAACTAACTTTTTATTTCTGAGCTCTAGTTGGTTTTGGGATACTTGAAGTTGGTTAATATAAGCCTTTAGCGAATACTGAATGTTAGATTTTAAATCGTTGATTGTTGCATTAGCTATTTGCACCGTTGGATTATTCTTGCCTCCTCCACTAGACAATTTATCTCGCTCTATGACCGCTTTGTTGTAATCTTCAATCAGTCCGTTTACATTACTATTTTCCAAACCAATATTAGATGGGAGTAATTCAGAATCGGAAGTCTTTAGAGCATCGTTAATCAACTTGGCGAGGGTGAGCTGGTTATTAATCCTAAACACCTCTTCATCAGATTGGGTTCGTCGTTCCAATCCTATTTGTGCGTCTGCTACCAAATCTACCAAATTATTTTCCTTCTTAAAGTTTTTGTAGTTGATTTCAATAGAATCGAGTTCTTGGGCCAAAAAGATAAAGCGGTCGTCTATAAAATTTAGTGTTCGCTTAGATACTAATTGTCTATCGCTAATGCCATCCTCATTAAATGCGTTAATCAAGGTATTGATTATGGCTTCAGAAAGTTCAGTACTCTCCCCTTTAATGGACAATTGTAATAAATCGCTCTGCTCACCAATGGCTTCCACTTCTAACCTAGATTTCAACCCTAAAGTAGTAGCCTTTATTGTATTGAAATTAATTATATAGGTCTTTCCCTCAATGCTCTCTAGCAAAACATCAGAATCGAGACTTATATTAAAAGGAAAATTATGTGCTTTTAGATAGGTATTATGGTTGGGGAAATCTAAGGTTTTTTCGGTGGTAGTATTTGTAACGCTAAATTTTGAATTTTCTACAACCACACTGTAGGTTAGGGAATTTGAAATACTATCTGGGTTTATTAACTGCTCAAACTTAAATGGAAGCTTGGCCAAGGGAGATGTTTGTATGGTGCCTTCTTCATAAAACTTAGTATTAAGGTTTAACTCCCTTACCACCCGCTCTACAATGATGTAGGAGGTTAAGATTTCTATCTCATTTTCAAGATTAATGTTTGTTCTTTTGAATATAAAGGCAGACGTAGGCAACTCTAGCCCTTCAGACTCATCTAAGATTTTAATCTTTGCGGTGGTTTGAAAAACTCTTGGGGCATATCTAAGGTACGTATAGGCACCTACAAGCGTAAACACTATGGCTAATACAAACCACGGCCAGTAATTTAAGTAACGTCTAAGTTCTCTTTTGAGATCTATACTTTCTTCATCTTGAAAAGGGGTTGTATTGCTAAAGGAATTATCCATACACTATCTTGTCAATAAAATTGTAACGCTCAAGGCTAAAGATGCAATGGTTAAAACCGTACTTATATTGCCCACAAAACCGGCATTTTTAACCCTAGGTTCATTAGGGTTTACCACAATCACATCATTTGGCTTAATAAAATAATACTCGCTATCCATAAAGGATGCAGACGTCAAATCCAAATGAGATATTTTACGCACACCATCTACTTCTCTTGTAATAAGAATATCGTCTCGTTTGCCATTAATGGTTAAGTCACCTGCATAGCCTAAGGCCTGGAGAAAGGTAATGTTTTGCTCTGTAAAATTATAGGTTCCTGGTTGATTTACTTCGCCCAAAATAGTTACTTTGGCATTAATTAAGCGCACATTTACACTAGGGTTGTTGAGATGTCCACCTGTTTCCAATTTTTCCTTTATCGTATTTTGAAGTGCTTCGGTGGTTTGGTTGCGTGTAGAAATTTCACCTAGTACAGGAAATACAATGGTATTATTGGGAGACACTAAATACCCATCGAGTTGTAATAACTGAATATTTTGAGGTTGCATTGTAAGTGTTGCCCCCTTATTGTAAGGTATGGCCGCTTCTGGCACAGCACTCTCTACAGTAATCTTCAAGATATCATTAGGCTGAATATTGGCGGATTCATAATTCACTTGTCCTACCGCTACTGTTTTTGCATCTTGCATATAGAGTATTTCCTTTTTTGAAGCACAGGACACAAAAAAAAGAGCTAGTAACAGGGCGATCAACTTAATTTTCATTCAAATTCTTTATGGTTGAGCAAATATAATTGCATTTAAAGGACTTACAAAAGCAATTCTATGATTTGTAAACTTAAAGTTAGGTCTTATTTTTTAGCAAGAATGGCAAAGCATAGAGTGCTGAGCCATAAAGTAGCAATAAAATAATTTGAGTATTTAGGGTTAAACTTAGTAAATTGAACGTAATACCAATAATTATTAATTGAATACCTACAATAAGAATTGTTGTCATTTTATGACTGTAACCTCTTTTTATAAATCTATGATGGATATGGTTCTTATCGGCTTTAAATGGACTGGTCTTATGAATCACAATCCTTATAAAAAAAATACGAAGTGTATCTATCAGCGGATAAAACAACAAGGCAAACGCTAGTGCTGGTGATGCCCTATAATAGCTAGACGATGGATTTACCTGGGCCATATTGATGAAGCTGATCGTAAAAAAAGCCAATAAAAAGCCAACAATCAATGATCCTGTGTC
>JAGQZO010000109.1:0-503 GCA_020435515.1 Winogradskyella sp.
ACTTGGAGTTCTTGTAACATTTTCTCTACTCAAGATCAAGCTGCTGCTGCTATTGCTGCTGCTGGCACTTCGGTTTATGCTTGGAAAGATATGACCGAAGAAGAGTTTGACTGGTGTATAGAGCAAACCCTGTTCTTTGGCGAAGACCGTAAGCCATTAAACATGATTTTGGATGATGGTGGAGATTTAACCAACATGGTATTAGATAAATACCCAGAATTAGCTTCTGGCATTAAAGGTTTATCTGAAGAAACCACTACTGGTGTACACCGTTTGTATGAGCGTGTTAAAAACGGAACGTTACCAATGCCTGCTATTAACGTAAATGACTCTGTAACAAAATCTAAATTTGATAATAAATACGGTTGTCGTGAAAGTGCTGTAGATGCCATTCGTCGTGCAACTGACGTGATGTTAGCAGGTAAACGTGTTGTGGTTTGTGGTTATGGTGATGTTGGTAAAGGTACTGCTGCCTCTTTTAAAGGTGCAGGAAGTATTGTAAC
>JAGQZO010000109.1:563-2228 GCA_020435515.1 Winogradskyella sp.
GCTATGGACGGTTTTGAAGTGAAGAAACTAGAAACTGTAGTTGGTAATGCAGATATCGTCATTACAACAACGGGAAACAAAGACATAGTACGTGCAGAGCACTTTAAAGCCATGAAAGACAAAACCATAGTATGTAACATTGGTCATTTTGATAACGAAATACAAATGGCTTGGTTAAACCAAAACTATGGTCACACTAAAGACACGATTAAGCCTCAAGTAGACAAATACACTATTGATGGTAATGATATTATTATTTTGGCCGAAGGACGTTTAGTTAACTTAGGCTGCGCCACTGGTCATCCAAGTTTTGTGATGAGTAACTCGTTTACCAACCAAACATTGGCACAAATAGAACTTTGGAAGCATTCTGATAAGTATGAAAACAAAGTGTATATGCTACCAAAGCATTTAGATGAAAAAGTAGCAGCTTTACACTTAGAAAAGATTGGTGTTGAGCTTACAGAGTTAAAGCCGGACCAAGCGAAGTATATTGGTGTAACTGTTAAAGGTCCTTTTAAACCTGAACATTATAGATATTAATATCAGCTTGTCATGCTGAACTTGTTTCAGCATCTCATATAAAACCAAATCCCAAACATTTCTGTTTGGGATTTTTTTATTCATTACATCGAGTGATTTGTGAGGCAAAAGCAAATTGTATCAAGAAGTAAAAACTTAATAAGTTCTCGATTCAAAATTCTTTACAAGAATTTCACTGGAACTGACGAATTACTCATGTTAAAATTTTGTATCTTAATGTTTAAATGAACTATTCCGAAGACAAAATAAAAGTCCCTCGTTTCAATGAAGCATCGGGTTTCTACACTACGAAAAAACGCTCCAAGATTATGAGCAAAATTCGTGGGAAGAATACCAAACCAGAATTGCTGTTTAGAAAAGCGCTTTGGAAAGAAGGCCTAAGGTTCAGAGTCGATAGTAAACAGCTACCTGGACGTCCCGACGTTAGCATTAAAAAGTACAAATTGGCCATTTTTATTGATGGTGAATTTTGGCATGGCTACAATTGGGATGACCGTAAATCCAAATTAAAAAGCAATCGCGCCTTTTGGATTCCAAAAATAGAACGGAATATGCAACGCGATAGAGAAGTCAATCAACAATTAAGGGAAATGGATTTTACCGTTTTTCGGTTTTGGGTTCACGAGGTAAAGGACAATCTCAAAACCTGCATCAACGATGTGATGATGTATCTGGATTTGGCTAAATCAAACTAAAAAAACCTCACAATAAAGATACTGAAACAAGTTCAGTATGACAATCGTGAGGTTCATCTATAAGCGTTAAATTAAAGAAAGCGTATCGCTACTTTTTAGCTTTTTTTCTTTTTCTTGTTCTTTTTTACTGATGATTTCTTCGGATGCACCAAAGTCATTTCATCAATTAAGTGTTTTGCACCAGCATATTTATCGACGATAAAAAGCACGTAACGTAAATCTACCATAATGTTTCGGCAAATGTCTGGGTCGTAATTCATATCGCTCATTGTGCCTTCCCAAACGCGGTCAAAATTTAAACCTACTAAGTTTCCTTCGGCATCAATGGCTGGACTCCCAGAGTTTCCACCTGTGGTGTGATTAGTTCCTAAAAAGCAAACAGGCATATTTCCATTTTTATCTGCATATTGACCATAATCCTTGGCTT
>JAGQZO010000110.1 GCA_020435515.1 Winogradskyella sp.
CACTTCCGTTTCTAAAGGTGAAATTCACGTTCACGGTTTCACCTCTATTATCTTTCTTTATAAACCCGTACTCAATTCCTGTTTTTCCCATAGTACCAGAGTCTAAACGCGCTTGAATGTTAGCATAAGAAACATCAAAAGCCTCTCCAGTACTTAATGCTTCTTTACCTTTATAATTGGTCACCAAATCCTCTAATCCTTCTGTATGAGGAATTTCGATACGCATTGGTTGCTTTGTCGGAATAAAATTACCAACCGTTCTATTGGTTTTAATAAAGTAATTACCTAAAACTTCATTGACCTGTTCTAATGTTGCAGCTTCTACACGATCTCTATGGATAAACATTAACCTCCAGTCTCCTGCTCCAATAAATTCACTTGTATATGTTCCTAAGTATGAAGAATTACGCAGCATTTGATCCATTTCTTTTGCAAGATTGGCCTTTGCGCGTTTTAATTCTTCTTCGGTAATTGGATTCTCCCGTAGCCCATCGAAAATCTCCAATAAAGTAGCTTCAGCATCAGCTAACGATTTATCTGAAGGTACATCAACATTAAAGTACATAAAGCCTGGCTCTTTGGTAAATGGCGAAAAGCTCCACATTGAAGATGCCTTTTTACTTTCCACTAAAGCCTTATACAAACGACCAGAGGGTTGGTCTGTTAAAATATTTTCAACAAGTGCTAAAGGGGCGTAATCTACGTGAGAACCTGCTGGTGTGTGAAATAATGCAGATACTAATTGCAAATCCCCAACTCTACTTAGTTCCACTCTCTTTTCGCCATCTTGTGGAGGTTCTATGGTAGGAACGTCTCTTAAGGGAACATCAGGATTTTTTATACCGCCAAATTTCTTTTCAATTAACGCCAGTGTTTTATCTTTATCAAACTTACCTGTAACCATTAAAACTGCATTATCTGGTCGATAATATTTTTTATAAAATGCTTTTAAATTTTCAATTGGCACACGCTCAATATCAGACTTGTTACCAATAGTGGATTGCCCATAATTGTGCCATAAAAAAGCAGAGCTAATCACCTTTTGCATCAAGACACTGGTTGGTGAATTTTCACCAGATTCAAACTCATTTCTAACTACTGAAAATTCAGAGTCTAAATCTTTCTTAGCAATGTAAGAGTTCACCATACGATCCGCTTCCAAATCCAAAGCCCAATCTAGATTATCTTCGGTAGCATTAAAAGTTTCAAAATAGTTAGTTCTGTCGTACCATGTCGTACCATTTGGTCTAGCTCCACGAGCTGTCAATTCCTTAGGTATGTCTGGATGGTTAGGAGTTCCTTTAAACACCAAATGCTCCAATAAGTGAGCCATTCCTTTTTCACCATAACCTTCATGCCGAGATCCTACTTTGTAAGTAATATTGACTGTAATGGTTTGTGAAGAATTATCTGGAAATAGTAAGACCTTAAGTCCGTTATCCAATTTGTACTCCGTGATACCTTCTACCGAGGCAGTTTGCTTTGGCTGAGCTTCAACTATCATGGAAAATAGTAAAGCAATTGCCAGCACTAATGCAGTGCGAAAATTAGTTTTCATGTTTTTGATTAATTTATTGGTTACGCTAAAGTTAAATATTACAATTTTAAAACTGTGTTAAAAAACTGACAATTAAAGCTTCACAAGAATTTAACTCTAATAAAGCTGATTTACTGATAACGTGAAAAATTTTAAAAATATTACCTAAAAATAAAAAGCTAGACTGTTAACAACTTCAATTTTCAAAACCCATAATAAATTGTATTTTTAAGCCCTTAATAAACCAAATCATTTAATGGGTAAAATCATTGCTATTGCTAATCAAAAAGGTGGTGTCGGAAAAACGACTACCTCTGTAAATTTAGCAGCTTCTTTAGGTGCGCTAGAGAAGAAAGTCCTACTTATAGACGCAGATCCACAGGCTAACGCAAGTTCTGGTTTAGGCATCGATGTAGATGCTGTAGAAATTGGGTCTTATCAGGTTCTAGAACATACCAAAACAGCTAAAGAGGCAATAATGGCTTCAAATGCACCAAATGTGGATGTTATTCCGGCACATATAGATCTTGTAGCCATAGAGATAGAGCTTGTTGATAAAGATGAACGCGAGTACATGCTTAAACAGGCTATTTCAGAATTAAAATCTGAATACGATTATATATTAATTGACTGTGCTCCTTCACTAGGGTTATTAACATTAAATGCATTAACAGCTTCAGATTCTGTGATTATTCCTATTCAATGCGAATATTTTGCGCTTGAAGGTTTAGGAAAACTGTTAAACACTATTAAAAGTGTACAGAAAATACATAACCAAGCGTTAGATATTGAAGGTATGTTATTGACGATGTTCGATTCGCGTCTTCGCTTATCGAATCAGGTTGTAGAAGAAGTGCAAAAGCATTTTAGTGACATGGTGTTTGAAACCATTATACAACGTAATGTTAAACTCGGTGAAGCACCAAGTTATGGTGAGAGTATTATAAACTATGATGTAAGCAGCAAAGGTGCGACCAACTATTTGAGTTTGGCTAAGGAGCTTATAAAGAAAAATGAATTGTAATGGCGAAAGCGACCAAAAAACAAGCTTTAGGACGTGGACTTTCTGCTTTGCTTAAAGATCCTGACAATGATATTAAATCTGTAGAAGACAGAAATGCGGACAAAGTTGTAGGAAATATTGTTGAACTTGATATTGACAGTATTGAGGTCAACCCTTTTCAACCTAGAACCAACTTTAATGAAGAATCGCTTAGAGAATTAGCATCTTCAATTAGAGAATTAGGTGTTATTCAACCTATTACAGTTAGAAAATTGGCGTTTAATACCTACCAGTTGGTTTCTGGTGAGCGTCGTTTTA
>JAGQZO010000111.1:0-8585 GCA_020435515.1 Winogradskyella sp.
GTATTGCTGGCTCTAAAATTAAATCGCCAGAAACCTCATCTTCCTTTAAGATTAAATCTTCAAATTGCTCGGTTCTGTCACCATAAAGCATTAAGATTTCAATAATCTTTCGTTCCAACTCATACTGAACATCAATCTTTGGTTTTTTTTGTTGTTCAGTTTTTACAACTTCAAAAGCCTTTTGGTCTTGTTTGTATTGTTTATTAGCTTCTTGAAATTCTTTTTTATTGATTTGCGCCAACGTACTAAACAACACATTTTCGCTAATATCCATGATAGAGGCACATTCTCTAACATAAATTTCGCGTTTAATAGCATCAGGGATTTTTGCAATGCTATTAACAATATCTCTTATGGTTTCAGCTTTTTTAATAGGGTCGTTATTCGCTTCTTTAACTAAAAGTGAGGCTTTAAACTGAATAAAATCCTTAGCATTTTCATTAAGATAAGTTGTAAGCTCTTCCAAGGTATTAGACTTTGCAAAGCTATCTGGATCTTCACCATCTGGAAAGGTACACACCTTAACATTCATGCCTTGCTCCAATATTAAATCTATACCACGAATAGACGCTCTTATACCTGCCGCATCACCATCAAAAAGAACCGTAATGTTATTGGTAAGCCTATTGATAAGTCTAATTTGCTCTGAGGTTAATGCTGTGCCAGAAGACGACACTACATTTTTTACACCTTTTTGATAAAACTGAATAACGTCTGTGTAACCTTCTACCAAAAAGCAATTGTCTTCTTTTGCAATAGTTTTCTTGGCAAAAAACAAACCATAAAGCACTTTACTCTTGTGATAAATATCACTCTCTGGCGAATTAAGATACTTTGCTGCTTTTTTATCGTTTGTTAAGATTCTTCCACCAAAACCAAGCACTCTCCCACTCATGCTATGAATAGGGAACATCACGCGACCTTTAAATCTATCGAAACGCCTCTCATCCTTAACAATGGTAAGTCCTGTCTTTTCTAAGAACTCTAATTGGTAACCTTTACCTAAAGCATCATCTGTAAAAGCTTGCCACTCGTCTAGCGAGTAACCGAGTTGAAACTTTTTTATCGTTTCTTCAGTGAAACCACGCTCTTTAAAATAGCTCTTGCCAATGGCTTGCCCTTGATCTGTTTTTTGTAATACTTTTTGAAAATACTCGTTAGCATACTCGCTTACCAAATACAAGCTTTCTTTTGCGTTGGCTTGTTCATTTTCCTCGTCTGTACGCTCAGTTTCTTCAATCTCTATATTGTACTTTTTGGCTAAGTAGCGTATGGCTTCAGGATAGGTAAAATGCTCGTGCTCCATTAAAAAGGTAACGGCATTACCTCCTTTGCCAGTTGAGAAATCTTTCCAGATTTGCTTTACAGGAGAGACCATGAAACTTGGTGTACGCTCTTCACTAAACGGACTGAGGCCTTTAAAGTTACTACCTGCTTTTTTTAATTGCACAAAATCGCCAATAACCTCCTCTACGCGAGCAGTTTCAAAAACTTGTGATATGGTGTTTTGTGAGATCATAATACTCCCTGTGAAAACAGGGATCTCTTTAATTCTTTAAGTTATAAATGCCATACTACAAAAAAATACTTCGACAAGGCTTCGACAGGCTCAACCTGACAGCTATGTGTAATACGCAGGAATGACAAGTGTGTAAAATTAAGATAATCTATTTGTTTTAGAAATTAATCGCTGAAAGTAATTTTTGATTATGTTAGAAAATGACGAACTTCGTTTTTATACTAAACACAAAACTTTAGCGCCTTAATCAACAAAAGAAAAAATGAGCCGAAATATAGTCTGCAATTTGATTTATAATAATGGAAATGAAGATAGTCTTGTCGGATTTGAAGGCAGATGTGATATTGCAAACATAATTTATAATGTAGAGAAAGGTAGTGGAAGATGGTGTAGTCAACCTGAATGTTCTTGCAGAGGATATTATGATTCTGCGTTTGAGGAAATTCCAGAAGATGAATATCCATGCAATGAAAGCAGACTTTTTGTGAATTGGGATTGGACACCAGGTAATAATTTTCAAACAGGTGAACCATTTAGAATTTTAGATACAGGGATAAATAAATTGGCAATTTTAACAACAGTTTTTAGAGGTCAAGATGAAAGAGATAGAAAAATCGTTGGATTCTTTAAAATAAAAGACGTTATCGAGAATCTACATAAAATTGTTGCAGATAAAAATCAATCGATTAGACTTACAATCGACGAAGGAAGAGAATTGAATTTTTGGGAATATTACCGAAACAGAAATAACAACAGCACTATTTGGAGGCAAGGTAGGTTTAGATATATTGATGATGATAGAGTCGCAGCAATTCTGCATGATTTAAACACAGTAATTCAAAATGAACATCAGAAGTCAATCATTCAAAATATTTTAGAAGAAGATTTAACAGCATTCTCTTCAGTTAGACCTGATGTACAAGGAGCTTTGCCAAATAGAAGCGTTGAACGAATTCTATTAAAAAGAAAATATGGAAAGGGAGGAGAAAGCAAAGCACATAAAGATTTAAAAAACTTCATTGCCGAAAATCCTGAGTTTATTGGATTAAATAAAAAAGATTATAAAAGCCATATTGAACACAAATTTATAAGTGGAGACTTGGTGGATGTGCTTTTTGAATCAAGAATTGATTCCGAAGATGCCGTTGTAGAAATAGAGTTAGATCATGTTCTACCAGGAATTCATCAAGCAATAAAATATAAAGTTTTAAGATGCTCGCAACTAGGAATTCCCTTAGATTCAAAAAAAGTAAAAGCAGTAGTTGTCGCATGGAAATTTAAAGAAATTGAAATTGAATTGTGTACTAAATACGGAATTGAAATATTTAAAAAAAAAATCTAATAATAGATTAGGTTCTATAATATATGTGTTTACGATAAGAACCTATCACATTTTTTATTAAAAACATATTTTCATAAAAAAAGCCCTAATCCATTTCTAGATTAGGGCTTTTAAACACTCAAAAATTGATTGATGAAAAATTGTTTTTAATCCATATCAAATCTTAAACCTACTGATATGTTGTTTTGGTCAAATGCCTGGTCTTTAAACAATGGGTTAAGATCGTACTTTACATAAAGGGCTGTATCTCCCCAAGCCAAATAACCGCTCAGTCCGTACACAAACTCATTAACTTCAAAACCTCCACGTTGTTTGTCCTTAATACGGTTACCGTCTTCCTTGTATTTTAGCTTTTGCATACTACCAATGTTAAGGCCTGCATAACCGCCAAGACCCACTTTAAACTTATTGCGCGTAGAATATCTGAAGTAATCTTTCTTTTCAATCTTTTTAGATGGACCAAACTCTAAATGTACAGGAAATACCAAGTTTGTGGTTCTAAACTTTGCTTTGTTTAACTCTACAGGGAATTCTTGTAAGGTTACATTACCATCTGTATTTACAAAGTATAGGTTGTCTTTGATATCAAACTTGTTCCACTGAAATGAGAAGCCATACTTTAATCTCCAAAAGTTAGTATTGTCAAAAATTCTTGTTTTCCAGGCGTAACCCAACTCCATAAAACCAGAACCACCCAACTTATACGGCGAATCATCAAAATCCTGGCCCTCTATTATGGCATTGTTAAACCCAAATGCAAAAACTATGTCGCTTGTAGTACGTCTGTCGTATCGGCGAGGTTTATTCTTTTCTTTATCTCCTATCTTTAAACCAAAAGAATAAGAACCTTCACCATTTTTTCTAAGACCTATGAAATCTGGATCTATATCAAAATCATAATCGTCATATCCATTGCGCATTAACAAACTTATTCTAGAGTCTATTATAGCCAATTTATTTTCAATATTAGCAGCTCTCTTTTTGGCGGCTTCCTTTTTTAATTCTTCCGCTTCTGCAGCAGTAATTTGCTTAGCATCTAAGCGCTCGTTAATGGCTTCTATTTCTTGCTTTAAAAAGTCCTTTTCTTCTTTTTCAATTTTAATTTTCTGCTCTTCTAAGGCCTCAATTTTGTAGTCTACAGATGTCTTTTTTAAGCTGTCTGCAGCTTTTTCTTGTGCATGTGTTGTAGCAAATGTTAATGATATAATGGCATATACTACTAATCTTGTAATGGTGTTCATAACTGTTCGTTTTTTGATGATTTATAATTGTTTAATTTGATTCTATTTTAATTGTTACGCTCTGCCACAGCAGTTTTTACCGTTTCGTAACTATCCTTTAAAGCTTCAAAAACCTTACTTCTAAAGGACTGTCCCATGTCATCTTCTACCTCTTCTAAAAGTGATTTTGCATCTACCGTTCTGCTTGATTCTTTCTGTAATTTGTCTTTAAAAAGTTCTTTGTTAGCCACTTTTAAAAGTGAGTCTACTTCTCTGTCTGTAACACTAGTTTTTTGAGTATTTAAATCTTCAATAGCTTGTAGAACTACCGCTTTATCTATTAAAGGATCTTCTATAATTACTTTCTGCTTGTTTTTAGAATTAATGTTGTTGGTAGTATTAGCTTTGTTTATTTTTTCATCAATTGCTAATTGTAATTTTGTTTGATTCTTTGCAACTGATTTGTAGTTAATAATTTCCGTTTTGTTTTTATGGTCTTCTTGTTCAGAACTAGTTTCGGATTCATTGCTTTCTGATGCTAATTCCATCTCTTTAAGGTCTTTTGTTGCAGACTCTTCAACTTTGTTTGTATCTTCTTTTAAGTCCTGTTCTACAACTTGCGGTAAGATTTCTTCAGCATCATTAGTCCCTAAAGTTTGCACAACTACGGTCAGTGTAATTATAACTGCTGCTGCAATTCCCATCCACCAAAACCATGGGTTTCTAGATTTCTTCTCGTCAGCATCTAAGCGCTCAGACAGTTTTGCCCAACTCTCTGCCGACGGTTGCAAGCTGCGTTTCTCTAGCTTGTCTTTTAGTTGCTCTTCAAATTTAATTGGCGCCATAACTGCTGTTGTTTAGTTCTTTTATTTTTGCTTGAAGCATTTGTCTTGCCTTAAACAATTGCGACTTTGATGTACCTTCTGATATATTCAATAGTTCTGCAATCTCATGGTGTTTGTAGCCTTCAATGGCATACATTATAAATACCATTTTGTAGCCTTCTCGAAGACTATCTATTAACTGCTGAATTTCTGCTACCTCAATATTAGTCTTAATATTATTAGTGTAATCTTGCTCTAAAAAATCATCTTCGGAAGCAAACTCAATGTGCTTTTGCTGCCTTAAAAACGAAATGGCTTCTCTCACCATAATACGTCTTATCCAGCCTTCAAAACTACCCTTACCTTTAAATGTCTTTATATACTTAAAGACTTTAAAGAAACCGTTCAACATTACTTCTTCGGCTTTATGCACATCCTTAATGTAGTATCTACATACACTTAGCATTTTTGGAGCGTGCAACTCATACAGCACATGTTGTGCCTCACGATTATTCTTCGCGGCTCTTTGTATAAGTTTCGTTTCATTTTTATGAAGCTGAATAACTTTCATCTTGTTGGTTACGATTGCTCTTCTATTTGTATAGACGCAAATATCTTGCTAATGGTTGTATGGTAAGTAAAATATTTTTTAAAAATAATTTTAATTACTTGATAAACAGTAATTTACAAATTACTTTTTTCTATCAATAACATAGTTAACCATTAACTGTAATGAAGCCTTGTAGGGTGATTCTGGATAGTTGTGAAGTAAATTTAAAGCCTCTTGCTGAAAGTCTTTCATTTTTGAAATGGCATAATCTAACCCACCATTGGATTTTACAAATGTGATGACTTCTTTAACGCGGATTTTATCTTTGTTGTGGTTTTTTACAGAATTGATTAACCAAGATTTTTCTTTTTTTGTGCAGTTGTTAAGCACATAAATTAAAGGTAAGGTCATTTTTTGCTCTTTGATATCTATGCCTGTTGGCTTACCAATTTTTTCTTCGCCATAATCAAATAAGTCATCTTTAATTTGGAATGCCATACCAATAAGCTCACCAAATTTACGCATAGTTTCCACCTCAGACGAATTAGGTTTTACCGATGCTGCACCCAAGCTACAGCATGCCGCAATTAATGTTGCTGTTTTCTGGCGGATGATATCGTAGTAAATATCTTCTGTAATATCGAGTTGTCTTGCCTTTTCTATCTGTAATAATTCGCCTTCGCTCATTTCACGAACTGCTACTGATATAATCTTTAGTAAATCAAAATCATTATTATCTATAGAAAGCAGCAAGCCTTTAGAAAGTAGATAGTCACCAATTAAAACGGCTATTTTATTTTTCCAAAGTGCATTTATTGAAAAGAAACCTCTACGTCTGTTACTATCATCCACAACATCGTCATGCACTAAGGTTGCTGTATGTATCAATTCAATAACCGAAGCACCTCTGTATGTGCGTTCACTAACTTCACCATTATTCAACATTTTTGCAACCAAAAACACAAACATGGGTCGCATTTGCTTGCCTTTTCTATTTACAATATAATGTGTTATTCTATTAAGCAAAGCCACTTTACTTGCCATGGATAACCGAAACTTCTGCTCAAAAAGTTCCATCTCGTAGGCAATTGGCTGCTTAATTTGTTCGGTTATTTTCATAAATACATATAAAACTTTGCAAAATTACTAATAAAGCGTCTTTATATAGCTAAAAATTGAATAATATAAATTTAACATGCTTGATTAATAAATATTTGTAACTTTAAGCAATTAATCTAAAAACAAACTTTATGAAAAAAATTACTTTATTATTTGCTTTTATATTTTCATCTAGCATCATGTTTGGGCAAATTTATTTTGAAGACGATTTTAGTTCTTCAACACCAAATTCAGTACCCAATGGATGGACTGTATTTGATGGTGATGGACAAACACCAAATGCAGCTGTTAGTGAATTTACAAGCGCTTGGATTGCGGTTGACAGAGATGGAACAGCATCTGGTGGAGGTAACTATGGTGGGCCTGCAGGAGATATAGCTGCTGCTAGTACATCTTGGTATACACCTGCTGGTGCTTCTAATGACTGGTTAATATCACCTGCCATTACTCCCACTACAGATTCTTCTGTAACTTGGGATGCTAAAGCTCAGGATGCTGGTTTCCCCGATGGCTATGAATTGTTGATATCAACCACTGGAGCAACCGCGCCTGGTGATTTTGGTACAGTACTGTTCTCTATACCTTCTGAGTCTGCAACTTGGCAAACTAGAACTGTAGATTTATCTGCCTACACAGGTCAGACAATATACTTAGCATGGAGAAACAACTCTTTGGACCAATTTGTTTTATTAGTAGATAACGTCATTGTTGAGCAAAACCCCGCTTGTTTTGATCCTTTTGATTTTGTTCTTGGTCCTAATGGCATTACATCCACAAGTGCAGACATTGCATGGAGTGATAACAATGGAGCTGGTACTGTATTTGATATTGAATTTGGTTTAGAAGGTTTCACTCCTGGAACAGGTACAATAATAAATGATGTCGCCGCTACTAATTATGATTTCACTAGTTTAATGCCAGACACCTCTTATCAGATGTATATCACAGCCAATTGTACAGGTGGCAACGGAGATAGTGCTCAAGTTGGTCCAATAGGGTTTTTAACTGCCTATGATTGTACAACTTACACAGTTCCATTCACAGAAGTATTTGACAATGCCAATGCTTTTGGAAGTTGTTATACAACTGAGGATGTTGATGGTGATGGTTTATCTTGGATTTCTCAACAGGATTTAGATCTAGATGGAGATACTGTTGTTGAAACTTTTGCTACTAATGCTAATGGAGCTGCAACTACACCTATGAAAAATGATTGGTTGATAAGCCCTGCCATTTCTTTAACGGCTGGCACTAACTATGAGGTTACCACAAAATTCAATGTATTTAGCGGAACACCAAATGCTAGTTTAGAAGCTTTTATTTTAGACGCACCTAACTCTGGAGCTACACAAGTAGCTACACTTTTTTCTAACACAGGAATAGTTACACAAGGAGCTTTTGAAACACTTGAAACAATGGCTTATGAAGAAATAAATACTTTCTCCGTTGGAATGTCTGGTGACTATTATATAGCTTACCGATCATTCGGTGCTGGCGGATCTGGTTTTGTTCTTATGTTTGATTCAAATATTCAAGAATCACTAAGCATTGACGAGTTTAATCAAAACACATTTACTCATAATTATAGTAAAGACTTAGAAACATTAACTTTAGAATCTTCTAATTTAGAAATGACCAATATTGAAATATATTCAATCTTAGGACAAAATGTAATTTCTAAACCGCTTTCTAGTACTAGAGAGGTAATAGATGTTGCATCTTTGAATGATGGCGTTTATCTAGCAAAAATATTTGCTGATGGTGGTTCTAAAACTATTAAGTTTGTGAAGAACTAAAAAAAAGGTAAAGTTTAAATAAATAAAAAAAGCGGCATACTTCGGCTACGCTCAGTAACCGTAAGCCGCTTTTTTTATGCTTTATTTTTATTGGCTAACTGACCACAAGCAGCATCAATATCCTTTCCTCTGCTTCGTCTTACAGTAACTGTAATATTATTAGCTTCAAGAGTGTTTACGTACATATCTATAGCTTTAGAATCTGCTTGTTGAAA
>JAGQZO010000111.1:8649-19996 GCA_020435515.1 Winogradskyella sp.
GCGTCTACATCTTTTTGTTTATCATTTATGCCTTTCCAAACCACATATTCGTATGTAATTCTATTCTTTGTTTTGGTATACCAATACTCTAACGCCTCTCTTAAATCCTTTAGAGGAAATGTAGCGTTAAAAGGCATGATTGAAGTTCTCACCTCATCAATAGCCGAGTGTAAAGAAACCGCTAGTTTAAATTTAACATCATCATCTGCCATTTTCTTTATCATTTTAGGAACACCAGAAGTAGATACTACAATTCGCTTTGGTGACATTCCTAAACCTTCAGATGAAGTAATTTTGTCTATAGCTTTAAGCACATTATTATAATTCATCAGAGGCTCTCCCATTCCCATGAAAACAATATTACTTAATGGTCTTCCGTGATACAACCTGCTTTCGTTATCAATAGCTACAACCTGATCATAAATTTCATCTGGATTGAGGTTACGCATACGTTTTAATCTTGCAGTAGCACAAAATTTACAATCTAAACTACAACCTACCTGAGAAGACACACAGGCAGTTGTTCGCGTTGATGTTGGTATTAATACAGATTCTACAATTAAATCATCGTGTAATCTCACCGCATTTTTTATTGTTCCGTCAGAGCTACGCTGCATCTGATCTACCTTTATATGGTTAATTACAAAGTTATCCTCTAGCATTTGGCGTGTTTGTAAGGATATATTGGTCATGTCCTCAAAACTATGAGCCGACTTTTGCCATAACCATTCATACACCTGATTTCCCCTAAATGCTTTATCCCCTTGCTTTACAAAGAAATCTCTTAATTGGTCTTTAGTTAAGGCTCGTATATCTTTCTTTTTAACTTCCATATATTACAAAAATAGGCATTTGTAGCTGTATCTTGTTTGAAACAAAAAACCTCTACTCGTTATTTATCAAAGTGAGTAGAGGTTTAAATTATTTTCAAATCCTTAACTAGATGATTAACATAGCATCACCATAAGAATAGAATCTATATTTTTCCTTAACTGCTTCTTCATAAGCACGTTTCACAAAATCATGACCAGCAAATGCCGAAATCATCATTAGCAATGTGGATTTAGGTGTATGAAAATTGGTAATCATACAATTAGCCACACTAAAATCATATGGCGGAAAGATGAACTTGTTTGTCCATCCTTCATACGGGTTTAGTCTACCGTTAGAAGATACAGAGCTTTCTATAGTACGCATAGATGTTGTACCTACAGCACAAACACGTTTCTTATTCTCTATGCCTCTATTTACAATATCAGCTGCTCTTTGAGTTATTATTATTTCCTCACTATCCATTTTATGCTTAGAAAGGTCCTCAACCTCAACAGGGTTGAATGTTCCTAAACCAACATGAAGTGTAACTTCTGCCATCTCAACACCTTTAATCTCTAATCGCTTTAATAGATGCTTAGAAAAGTGCAAACCAGCTGTTGGTGCCGCAACAGCACCTTCATTTTTTGCATATATGGTTTGGTAACGCTCTTCATCTTCTGGTTCTACACTTCTTTTTATGTACTTTGGAAGCGGAGTTTCTCCTAACTCTGTTAACTTTCTTCTAAAATCATTGTAAGAGCCATCGTATAGGAAACGTAGTGTACGTCCTCTAGAAGTAGTATTATCTATAACCTCAGCTACTAAAGTTTCGTCATCACCAAAGTAAAGTTTATTACCAATTCTAATTTTACGTGCAGGATCTACTAAAACATCCCAAAGGCGCTGCTCTTGGTTTAATTCTCTTAGTAAAAAAACTTCAATACGCGCACCTGTTTTTTCCTTGTTACCATACAATCTAGCAGGAAAAACTTTAGTGTTATTCATTATCATCACATCACCTTCGTCAAAATAATCAATAATATCTTTAAAAAGTTTATGCTCGATAGTTTGATTAGCTCTGTTCAAAACCATTAACCTAGATTCGTCTCTGTGTTCTGCAGGATGCTCGGCTAATAATTCTTCCGGAAGGTTAAAATTAAAGTTTGATAATTTCATTTGTGAATGTTTATTTTTTTGAGGTTGCAAATATACAATCTCAAAATAGGCCTTGTCAAGTAATTAGCGGTTTATTTTATTTTGAAGCCAATAGCACTCAAGTCTTCCCAAAATTTTGGATAAGATTTACTTACCACTTCAGCATTTTTGATTTGAAGATTGGTCTTTAATCCCAAAGGTGCAAATGCCATGGCCATTCTATGATCGTTGTATGTATCTACAGACACATCACTCTTGATAAAATTTGATTTACTTAAATGTAAAGATTCGTTTGTAATTGCTACTTCTGCACCCAACTTTTCTAATTCAATTTTTAGTGCCACTAACCTATCTGTCTCCTTTATTTTTAAGGTATGTAAACCTGTTAAATAACATTCCAGTCCCAATCCGAATGCTGTGACAGCAATTGTCTGAGCGATATCTGGCGCGTTGCTTAAATCTAAATTGATTGTCAATTGACGATTGATAATTGATGATTTTTGAAGCGTTATCGTATTGGTTTCAAATAGTGTGCTTACACCAAACTGTTCATAAATTTTTGGCAAAACAGCATCTCCTTGAAGTGAATCTTTTTTATATGAAGACAAGGTTATTTCAGTTCCTATTTCACTCAAAGCAACTATACTATAGAAGTATGACGCAGAAGACCAGTCTGACTCAACCACTAATTTTTTTGGTTGTAATTCGGTTAGTTTTGGTTTTACAACAACAGTATTTTTGTTAAATTCTGTTTCTATGCCTATTCTATTTAATAAGCTTAGGGTCATCTTTATATAAGGAACAGAGGTAATCTTACCTTCTAAGGTTAGGGCCAAACCATTTTGTAATTTTGAAGCAATGAGCAATAGAGCAGAAATATATTGGCTGCTTACATTAGCTTTTAAAGCAACTTCTGATTTAATTAATTTTTTTCCTTTAATCTTAAGTGGCGGAAACCCTTCATTTTCTAAATATTGAATATCTGCACCTAATTGCTTGAGCGCATCAACAAGAATTCCTATTGGTCGTTCTTTCATTCTCGAAGAGCCTGTTAAGGTGACTTCTCTACCCTCTTGAATAGAAAAATAGGCGGTTAAAAAGCGCATGGCTGTCCCTGCATGATGAATATCAATCACATCATCATCTGAAGCTAAGGCATTTTGCATCAACACCGAATCGTCTGAATTTGATAGATTTTCTATTGAAATTTGAGTGTATAAGGCTTTTAGTAAAAGCAACCTATTAGACTCGCTTTTAGAACCCGTAATTGTGATTAACAATTGGCGATTGGTGATTGACGATTTTAGGATATTAATATTCATGTAATTTTCTTTCTTAAGCAGAAACAAAACTACTTCAATTTTTCATTATTATGATGTCTGTCGTGGTCGCGTTTTGTCTTTTTGTTCATTTTCTTATCGAACGAAGCTTGCAAATCAATTCCTGTTTGGTTAGCCAAACATAACACCACAAAAACCACGTCGGCTAACTCTTCGCCTAAATCCTTGTCCTTATCACTTTCTTTTTCACTTTGCTCACCGTAACGTCTGGCAATAATGCGTGCCACTTCCCCAACTTCCTCAGTAAGTTGTGCCATATTGGTTAGCTCATTGAAGTATCTTACGCCATGTTCTTTGATCCAATTATCTACGTCTTGTTGTGCGTTTTTTATGTTCATGGTTTATTCCTTATTTTTTGAATCTATAATAATAGTAACAGGTCCATCATTTATAAGATTAACCTTCATATCTGCACCAAACTCCCCAGTTTGCACAGTTTTACCCAAAGTATTTTGCAAGTTTTCAACAAAGTTGTTATACAATGGAATTGCAATATCTGGTTTGGCAGCCTTGATGTAGCTTGGCCTATTTCCTTTTTTGGTGCTTGCGTGAAGCGTAAACTGACTAACAACGATTACGTCTCCATCAGCATCTTTTAGAGAAGTATTCATAACACCATTTTCATCAGGGAAGATGCGGAGATTTACAATTTTGTTACTTAACCAATCGATGTCTTCTTGGGTATCTTCATCAACGATTCCTAACAGAATCAACATTCCTTTTTTAATAGATGCTACGGTGGTATTATCTATAACTACAGAAGCTTCTGATACTCTTTGGATTACAACTCTCATTCCTTATCCCAATTATCAGTTCTGTAATGCTCGTCTTCACCCTCTAAAATCTGAAGATAACTCCTATATCTTGAGTAAGAGACTTCATCATTCTCTAATGCTTCCTTTACGGCACATTTTGGTTCGTTAATGTGCAAACAATTATTGAACTTACACTCTTGTTTTAAAGCAAAAAACTCAGGAAAATAATCGCCAACTTCTTCTTTTTCCATATCTACAACCCCAAATCCTTTGATACCTGGTGTATCTATGATTTTTGCATCAAAACTTAAATCGAACATCTCTGCAAATGTGGTAGTGTGCTGCCCTTGCATGTGTTGCTCAGATATTTCTTTGGTTTTAAGGTCTAAGGATGGCTCTATAGCATTAACTAAAGTAGATTTGCCAACTCCCGAATGACCAGAAAACATACTCACCTTACCTGTCATAAGAGCCTTTACTTTATCAATATTTTGACCTGTAGTTGCTGAAATCTCAATACATTCATAACCTATTGGCCTATATATACTTTCTAAATATTTAACTTCATGCAGCTTGTCTTCATCATAAGTGTCTATTTTATTAAATAACAAAATAGTCTTTATAGAATAAGCTTCAGCAGTCACTAAAAAGCGGTCTATAAAACTTGTAAACGTCGGTGGATTATCTATTGTAACCAGAAGAAATACTTGGTCTATATTGGCTGCAATGATGTGGGTTTGTTTAGATAGGTTAACCGATTTACGAACAATATAATTGGTTCTTTCCTCAATACGGTTTATAACCCCTGTTTCTGTATTGTTTTTAGTTTCTAGTTCAAACTCTACTTTATCACCTACGGCAATAGGATTGGTACTCTTTATACCTTGCAGTCTAAACCTACCCTTAATTCTGCATTCATAAAACTTACCGTTCATTGTTTTAACGGTATACCAACTTCCGGTAGATTTGTAAACTGTTCCTGTCATTCAACAATTAAATAATGGCAAAGTAACAACTTTTCAGCAAAAAATCTTTACTTTGATACATTCACAAAAACCAATACAATGAAAAAAAATTTATTATTAGCAGTAGCCATCATAGTAGGCTTTATTTCTTTTTCTTTCATTAACAAGGAAAATGCAAAAGAGGAAAAACCAACAAACCAAGTTGAGTACAAAGTAATTACTAGTGTAGAATCTATAGTACCTAATGGATTAGGACGTTCTAGACTTATATCTTCTACCGTTGATAGAGATTACTCAGAGTTCACTTCTGAACAAACCGAAGATGATAACACTAGAAACAAATCGAAAAGAAAAGACATTCGTGTTAAAGATTTTGAGGAAACCAAACTTCTTAACTTTTATAACTTAGGTGGTATTCGTTTTCAAAACATCGTTGCTAATGATGCGCTTGTGGCTTCTAAATTAACAGCAATGGGCAATGAAGGCTGGGAACTTGCCTTTGTTGTTAGCTCTTCTGAAAGTGATGCTGGCACCAATGATGGGCAAGGTATTTTTGTAACTCGATATATCTTTAAAAGACATATACAATAATTAAAGCATAAAAAAGGCTCGCAATTGCGAGCCTTTTTTATGCTAATGTTTAATAATATCTTCTTGATGATTAATGGACTCTTGGTGAATAGCTTTAAACATTCTGAGTATAAATTCTTCGCTTAAATTCTTCTCCTCTCCTTCAAGAATCATTTTTCCTAAAATTTCATTCCAGCGTTTATTTTGCAATACTGCAACATTGTGTTGTTTTTTTAATCTCCCAATATCATCCGCCACTTGCATACGCTTGCCCAAAATTTCTATAAGCTGATGGTCGATGACATCTATCTTGGTTCTTAAGGTATTAATCTTATTCTTAAATTCCGCAGCTTCACCAACCTCTTTTCTTATGCGTAAATCCTCGGTGTATTTTATTAGGGTTTCGGGAGTAATTTGTTGTGCGGCATCACTCCAAGCATTGTCTGGGTCGTGATGGGTTTCTATCATTAAACCGTCGTAATTAAGATCTAATGCTGTTTGACTTAAATCGAAAATAATATCTCTACGACCAGCAATATGCGAAGGGTCTAAAATTAATGGTAAATCCGGGAAACGACTTTGCAAATCGACGGCTATTTGCCACTCAGGATTATTTCTGTAACGTGTTTTCTCATAGGTTGAAAATCCTCTGTGGATGACTCCTAAATTCTTAACATCAGCGGTGTAGAAACGTTCAACAGCACCAAGCCATAATGATAAATCTGGGTTTACCGGGTTTTTAATCAACACGGGTTTATCGGTTCCTTTTAAAGCATCTGCAATCTCTTGAACTATAAACGGGCTAACCGTTGTACGCGCTCCAATCCAAAGGATATCGATATCGTGCTTTAATGCTAATTCTACGTGATTGGCATTAGCTACTTCTGTAGTGATGAGCATACCAGTTTCTTCCTTTGCCTTTTGAAGCCATTTTAAACCAAGTGCTCCTACACCTTCAAAATTACCTGGACGCGTTCTTGGTTTCCAAATCCCTGCTCTAAAAACAGTGGCATCGCTATCTTTTAATTGATGTGCTATTTTTAAGACTTGTTCTTCCGTTTCTGCACTACAAGGTCCTGCAATCACTAATGGATGCTCTAAATTAAACGCATCTAACCAGTTCCTTAATTCTTTCTTGTTTTCCATTTTGCTATTATTCTTCTTTTTCTAAATTTTTATTCTATTCCGTTTAAAATATCCTTAATATGATTTGTGGCTTCCATCTCCTTAAAAATTGCTTCAAAGTCATCTTCCTGCATCAATTTCCTGAATTGCTTTAGGTTGTCTATGTATTCATCTAAAGTTTCAATGACATTGGTTTTATTCTGTTTAAAAATTGGTGTCCACATGGCTGGAGAACTTTTTGCCAAACGAACTGTACTGGCAAAACCACTGCCTGCCATATCAAAAATATCGCGTTCGTTCTTTTCTTTTTCTATTACTGTTTTCCCTAACATAAACGAACTGATATGTGATAAGTGCGAAACATAAGCAATGTGCTTGTCGTGTGCTTTAGGATTCATATAACGTATGCGCATTCCTAAATCAGTAAACAGTTTTAAGGCCTTTTCCTGAAGCTTGAAAGCCGTCTCTTCAACTTCACAAATAATATTAGTCTTGTTGTTATATAAATTATGAATTGCCGCCTCTGGACCAGAAAACTCAGTACCAGCAATAGGGTGTGCCGCTAGAAAATTTCTACGCTTTGGGTGATTTTTAACCTTAAGACAAATGTCTTCTTTTGTTGAGCCTGCATCGAACACAATAGTCTCATCCGAAACCAAATCCAACACTTTTGGCAACACCTCTAACGTTGCATCTACTGGAATGGCGACAATTACAATATCGGCTTGATTTAAATCATCAAAACTTGCCTTTTTATCGATAATACCAATAGCCTTCGCTCTGTCTAAATGCGCTTCATTTTTGTCTATGCCATACACAACGCAATCAGGGTTTAGCTTTTTTATATCTAAGGCAAAACTTCCTCCAATTAATCCAACTCCTATGACAAAAACATGTTTCATAAACCTAAATTCTCGCTATTGCTTCTTTAATTGTTTCTTCTGTGGAGCACAGTGAAAAACGTACGTATCCTTCTCCATTACTCCCAAAAACTGTTCCTGGTGTTATAAAAATAGAATGCTCTTTCAATACCAAATCCGTAAACTCTTCAGATTTTAGATGTGGAGGTAATTTTGCCCAAACAAACATACCTGTTGCGTATTCATCATAAGTACAATTTAAAGCCTCTGCCAATTTCCAGATGAGCACTCGTCTTTGTTCGTAAACGCTATTTAAACTTACAAACCACATATCTGAACATTTTAAGGCTTCAATAGCTCCTTTTTGAATGCCATAAAACATACCCGAATCCATATTACTTTTTACCCTTAATACTGCGCTAAGGTGTTCGTAGCTTCCTATTAACATACCTATGCGCCAACCAGCCATATTAAAGGTTTTACTAAATGAATTCAACTCTAAACACACCTCTTTTGCATAGTTGTAACGCATAATGCTTATAGGCTTGTTGTTTAAAACAAAGCTGTAAGGGTTGTCGTTAACGATTAAAATATTATGGCGCCTTCCAAAGGCTATAACTTCATCATAAAATTTATTGGGCGCATTGGCACCTGTTGGCATGTGTGGGTAGTTGATCCACATGATTTTAACCTTGCTCAAATCCAAACGTTCTAAAGCAATAAAGTCTGGCAACCAATGATTGTCTTCCTTTAGATCATATAAAATAGGTTTGGCCTCCAATAATTTTGTTACTGCAGAATATGTTGGGTAACCAGGATTTGGAATCAAGACTTCATCACCTGGATTTAAGAAAGCCATAGAGATGTGCATGATTCCTTCCTTACTTCCTAAAAGCGGGAGCACTTCCGTTTGACCACTTAGATTAACCTGATATCTTTTTTTATAAAAATTAGCAATCTCTTCCCTTAGTTCTGGCAGACCTTGGTAACTCTGGTATTTGTTTGCTCCTTCTTCATCTAAGCTATCCTTTAAGAGCATTGTAGCTTTAAAAGGAGGCTCTAAATCTGGACTACCAATACCAAGATTTATAATGGGTTTTCCTTGAGATTGCAGAAAAGCTACTTCTCTTAACTTTTTAGAAAAATAGTATTCTTCGACATGTTTTAAACGGTTGGCTACTTCAATCATGTTTTTGCATTTTTATATTCACCTAACACTTTAAAATTCTGAGCCATAATTTGCATAATGGCATAAGCTTTTTGGTAATCCTTGTAATCATCAAAAGTCACATCTACAAAAAAAGCATACTTCCAAGGGGTCTCAATTTTTGGTAAGGATTGTATTTTAGTTAGGTTTAGTTTACAATCACTCATTACATTGAGTATAGTGGCTAAGCTACCACGTTTATGGTCTAATTCAAACTTTAAGGACACTTTATTTATTCCATTTTTTTCGAGATTAGCATTCTCTCGCATTACAATCACAAAACGAGTTTCGTTATGCTTTATGGTTTGTATGCTCTCAGCCAAAATATCCAATCCGTATAAAATTGCTGCATTCTTACTCGCTATTGCTGCTATACCTCTACTTTGGTGTTTTGCAATCTGTTTAGCAACATCTGCTGTATCTTTAGCTTCTACCAACTTAATATGCGGAAAGTCTTTAAAGAATGTTTTGCACTGTAGCAATGCCATAGGGTGCGAATGTACTTCGTTTATGGTTTCTAGGCTTTCGCCTTCTAAGGCCAGTAAATTATGCTGAATATCCAAATAATACTCGCCTACAACACTCAAATTGTGAGTATCTATCAATGCGTAATTGGGGATTATGGAACCTGCAATAGAATTTTCTAATGCCATCACCATACTATCGGTTTGTCCTTGCAATAAATTTTCCACAGCACTATCAAAAGACATGCACTCAATGACTTCTGCTGTAGAGCTGAAGTACTTTTGAGCCACCTCATGATGAAATGACCCTTTAATTCCTTGTATGGCTATTGGTTTTTTCATAACAAAAAAGTCCCGAATTAATCGAGACTTTTCTAAACTTATATTTTATAACTAAAACATACTAAGCCTCGTTTCTTTCTGTAAAAAAGAAATAGAACCAGTTATAATATGTTTTTGCTGTGTGTATCATTATTTGTTTGGCTAATGTAATTAATATTTTTAAAAATCAAAATTGTCCTTTGCTCTTTTTTGGGCTACTGATAAAGTTTTAAAGATTTTGTAATAAATAATGTGTCGTGTTAGATATTAATTATTTTTGATTAAATATTCTGGATTATGTCTATTGAAGTCAATAATATTTCAAAATTATATAAAGATCAAAAAGCATTAAACAACGTTTCTTTTAAAGTAAACGATGCTGAGATTGTTGGTTTTTTAGGACCAAATGGTGCTGGTAAATCTACAATGATGAAAATCCTCACCACGTATATTGAAGCTTCTGAAGGAGATGCAAAAGTGAATGGTTTTGATGTTGCTACCGACAAAAAGAATGTACAGAAAAGTGTAGGGTATCTACCTGAACACAATCCACTTTATACCGACTTATATGTTAGAGAATATCTAAACTTTAATGCCAATGTTTATGGGACTCCAAAGTCTCGAATAGATGAGGTTATTGAGCTCACTGGTCTATCACCAGAAGCTCACAAAAAAATAGGTCAACTTTCTAAAGGTTATAGACAGCGTGTTGGCTTGGCTAATGCCTTATTACACAATCCTGATGTGTTAATTTTAGACGAACCAACAACTGGCCTAGACCCAAATCAGTTGGTAGATATAAGAAATCTTATACGAAATATTGGTAAAGAGAAAACCATATTTTTATCAACTCACATTATGCAAGAGGTTGAAGCGATGTGCGACCGTGTTATCATCATTAATAAAGGTGAAGTGGTTGCTGATAAATATTTGAAAGATCTAAGAGAAGGACAAGAGCAAGTGATTATTGTGGAGTTTGATTATCGTGTAGAAGACACCTTTTTACTAAGGCTTCCTAAAGTAAGCGCGGTAAAAAATACTGATGGTTTTATTTACGAAATTACCTTTTCTACTAAAGAAGATATGCGCTCTCACGTGTTTGATTTTGCACATGATAACGAATTAAAAATTCTCCAGTTGAATCAAAAAAACGCAAGTTTAGAAAGTTTGTTTAGAGAACTCACAAGTTAGGATGTTTGAGTTTATCGTTGAAGTTTTTTTCACTGCCCTTTTTGAATCTTTACCAAAATTAATTGGCACTTCAATACGTTGGTGCTACTATCGCGGCAAAAAGAAATTTAGTGTTGTGTTTGAAGAAGACTGGAATAAACGTGTTGGCTTAATTACAATAATCTTAATTATTGTAATAATCGTATACCTTAGCTATTCAAAAATCAACTGACCTATATAAACACGCTCTATATCTACAAGTGGCGGTTCATTTACTGAAATAAGATCTCCTGTTCCTCTTAATATGCCTGTGAGTGATAATTGCGGATTCACTATCATATCATTACTGCCTCTGTGATTAACCTCAACATGTTGAGCTATTAAATTCTCGCCTTCAAAACGTCCAGATCCCGAGAAAAACCCAACAAACAAATTTTCAACTTCACCATCAATATAAAACGATGAAATGTTGTTAGATATAATATCTAAATTTTCAGAATCTAGAGACAGTCTAAAATCACCAACGGTGAAATCTACATTCTCATTAAAGTCTTCTGAAATTAAACTCAAATCCTGAAAGCTTAAAATACCGTTTGATGACA
>JAGQZO010000112.1 GCA_020435515.1 Winogradskyella sp.
TCGGAGGGATTCACCAGTTCATTCAGCATTTCGCCAAACAACTCTCCTTCTTGGTTTGGTAGCTTGGCTATGGCACTGGTTGTGGTAGCAATGAGTAGGCACTCTAGTGGTTTGTCGTTTTCAACAGTATGATCGAAGACTACGTTTTCGTCGGCATAAAAGGATAGTGCTAAGCCTTTGGTGTAGTTGAACTCCTTTTGCTTCTCACCGTATTTTACCGTAAGGTCAACGTTACCAGAGCCGTAAAAGGCTACCGCAATAACGGGTTCATCAAAGGAACAAGCGCTAGATTCTGATACTAGATCTGTAACGCTAGTACCTACTTTAGCTTCTTCTACCAAAATGATGAAGTCGTTGATATTGATGATGTCTCTGGTCATGTGGTATTCAAATTTAAAAATAGTTTTTTGAATATTTCTGAATTTACTGATAACCTTAAATAAATCTTGTGTTGTGTTTTATGTTTGAAAATAAGCGACTATGAAAAAAGCATCCTTATATATACAAGGATGCTTTTTTCTTTTACCAATACTTTAAAAATGGTATTACGCTGGTGCTAGATCTTTAAAAACAATAAAATAGATGAGTCTAAGATGCATCAGATTCTAACGATTGGCATTCGTGCAATGCTGTTGTAACCAGTAATATAGCATTTTGCCCGTTAGCATTGTTAAGATCATCTATTACATTTTGTAGATTGCTTTGCAGAAATCCTACAGCATTCTTTATATTAGATACTAGTGTAACCCCTTTAGTGAATGTGCTTATCAACGCATCTATATTAGCAACTAATTGCTTTATAGTACTTATTTGGACTTCTAGCTGACTCACTTGAGCATTAAAGCTATTCGCTTTTTTGGTCCATGATGTAATCATTCCTATTGCTATTCCTAGACCAATAAGTCCAAGTGGTCCCAGTGCTAAAAAATAGTATTTACGGCTTGTATAATAGTCTGCCTGCTTTTTTGCATCTTCAGCTTTACTTTGAAGACCAACCATTTCATTGTTTAATGTATTCTCATTCGAGCTTAACTGAGACGATAGACTTAAAATTTGTGCTTTTGTTGCCATAATTTGATCTGCTGAAGCTGAAATTGCTGTATCAAGTGTTGTTGCATCAGTATTGACTTTAGTTACAATAGATAATGCACCAGATGTGTCACCAGAATTTAATTTGCTTAGTGCAGTATTGAGTTCGTCAATAGCTGGCTTAGTAAAATCTAAGGTTTGTGATTGTATAGACTTTAGTTTGTCTATATCCGATTGTATAAGATTCTCTGCAGACTTTTGAATAGTTGCACAAGCCGGTGGCAAATTTAATACGGCAGCTAATTGCTTTATTAGATTGCCTAGGTTGGTTATTAACTGGGATAATAAATTTGATGTATTTGATTCCATGATATTTTAGTTTAAATGTTGTTTAATGAATTCTCTAATTGTTTCCTGGTGCGGCAATGTTTCTGTTTTTACACCAGCCATTTGCTGTTTAATAACATCTATCTCACTTTGAAGTGTTTTGATATCTGTATTGGCTTCGGTTAAAAACATTTTTCTTGCATCACCACTACTTATGATTCCCTCTTGTAAATCATTTATTAGATTTTCTAAATCTTCTGCTATAATTTCCCAAGCATTTTCCATGGCATTGGCAGCAAGTACAGAATTTGCAACTTGTTTACTGAGCTGTGTATATGCTCCACTCATTCCTGCGACTAAATTAACTTCTGCCTTAAGTGAGGATTCCTCTTGTAATAATTTTGCTTTCTGATTATAAGCATTTACTAATGTTATAATACTACCTACTCCAGCTCCTACTCCAGCAACTACAGCTACTACTCCTCCGATTACAAGCTCAGGATTGGTGCCAACGGTAACAAAATCAGCAACTGCACCAACAACAATCATAACGACACCACCTAATATGGCCAAACCTTCGAAAACAGTTGTTGTAATGGCACCTGCAATCTCATGATCTATACTAGACAGCTCAGATGTTATATGGTCTAATTCGCCATTATCGCCATTGACCAAATCGTTGAGTTTGCTAACTACTAATTTAAAATCACTTGCATCGCTACTTATATTCTTACTAAAATCCTCTAGCTTACTCTTAAGAAGAGTTGCATCTCTTTTATTTCTTTCTGAAACTTGTTTTACAGCAGCCAATGACTGTATCCATTGTTCACTTGTTGATCCTGGCGGAAGTGAAACAGCTACGCTTTTGTAAATAGAAAAATAGTTATCTAAATTAGCTACAGCTGTTATTATTTTGGGTTGTATGCTATTTAGATACGTATTAGAATGTGTTCTGCAATTATTCAGACTATCGTTGATAGTATTCTGAATGTCCTTTAAGTTGGGTTCTGCTGAAAAGTCTACATGAGGTTGCATAAGCACGCTATTGCAATAACCTTGAATTAGCAGACCTTCGGATATCTGTTGTTTTAATGCTATTTGAACCGCTTTTAGTGATTTACTCTTAATAGCTGGTTTATTAATTGAATTATTCATAGTTATAAATTTTTAGATGAATTATTAAGCTGCAACTCTATTCCTAGCTTCGGTTTCAATAAACTCTCCAAGCTTTTCTCCATTTGTATTCTTAATCAGATCCACACCTGCCAATTGTGCTTTAATAGTTTGGATATCTGTCATGATAGTTGGTACTGAATTATTAGCTGCTGCCAACCATAGCGTTCTTAAATCGTCAGCGTTGGTAATACCTTTTTGAAGATCAGTTGCCATATTATCTAAGTCACTACCAAGGCTTCCCCAAGCATTTTTCATTTGTGATGCTGCTGTCATTGCATTTTGAGCCTCGCCTTTAAGTTTGTTATAGGCACTGCTAACACCTAGAGCAAGGTTAACTTCTGCTGTTAAAGTTGATCTTCTTTGAAGCATGTCTGACTTTTCATTATATAGGTTTTTAAGCGTTATGGCGGAAGCCACCTCACCACCTATACCAATTGCTAACACAGCTACTCCTCCAACAATTAGTGGTGTAGTGGTTCCTGCTGTAACAAAATCTGCTATAGCACCAACTGCAATCATAAATACACCACCTACTATTGCAAGACCACTAAGGGCGGTTCCTGCAATTGCACCAGCTATCTGTGAGTCTACTGTGCTTAAATCTGAATTAATTTGATCTAATACACCATTATCACCATTTACTGCTGCATTTAAATTGCTTACTGTTGAAGAGAAAGATGCTGCATCATCTCCAAGTTGAGAATTTAAAGTGGATAGTGAATTAACTACATTATGGCTTAGAGTTGCATAATTTGTTGTCTCTGCCTTTAAAGCTCTTAAGGCGTTTAACCATGCATCTATAGAGCTACCTGGTGGTAGTGCTATCGGAACTGCATTAAACGTTTGGTAATAATTGTGAATATTGCTAATGTTAGTTACAATATTGGGCTGAATATTGTTAAGATAATTATTAGCATGTCCTTTGGCGGCAGTTAGTCCATCGTTAATTTCTTTCTGATACTTTTTCAGGTTATCAAAATCACCAAAATTTACTGGTTGCTGAACTAATACACTGTTGCAGTACGATTGTAGTACCATTCCCTGTGACACCTGACTTTTAGCAGGATTTAATGTCGGATCTTTTTTAATCATAATTTTTAAATTTTAAAAAGTTTTTGCTCCAAAATTGGAATGCATTATAACTAAGTTCTTAACTGGGATTACATAAAGTACAAGTCACCTAATAGCCCATGGTGAAAGTTCTCATGATGTAACAAACTTGATAAAACAAAATACTTAAGTGAAAAGAAATGCGTGAATACACCAATACCTTGTGTGAATGGTGAAAAAACTTGATTAAATCAAATTTTAGTTGTAGGTATTGAAATGAATTTGATTTTAGATGGTCTTAAAATGCCTGAAGACTTCATCTTTATGAGCTTTGCTTACAGGAATCTTTTCGTTTTTAATAAACAAAAGGTTGCCTTCGTAGCCCTCTACGGAATTTAAGTTGATGACATAGCTACGATGTACTCTCATAAAGCGTTTGGTTGGTAGTTGTTCTTCTATTTTATTGAGTCCTACAGAATAGACAAACCGGTCTGTTTTGGTATAGACGCTGCAATAATTGCTATCCGCTTTTAAGAATAGGATTTCTCGTAATGGAACGCGCTCAAAGTGCTGATTTTTTTTTAGAAACAGGCTATCTTTAATATTGAGTACTTGGTTATCATTTGGCTCAAAAGAGGTCTCTTGGGTAATTTCTTTTTGAGATTCCTTGGCTGCAAAGTTTTTTAGAGCAAGTTCTATAGCAATGCAAACCTGACGTTCGTTAAAAGGTTTGAGTAAATATGCATGTGGCTTTACACTTTTGGCACGTTCAAAAATATAGCTATCGGCATGAGAGGTTAAAAACAAAAATGGGACTTGGTGTCTTTGGTTGATAAAGCGTGCGAGTTCTATTCCGTCAAATTCCCCTTTTATGACAATGTCTAAGAGAACCATGTCAATGTCTCCGTGACTTTCTAAAAAGTCAAGGGCTTTTTTTGCTGTGTCTGCAATACCTACAACCTCGTAATTGTTATCGCTAAGCTTGTTGGCAATATCAGTAGCCAGTAGGATTTCGTCCTCTACTATTAGCAGTTTTACTTTTGCGCTTGTATTGGTCATGGTATTGCTAAGGTAATTAATCTGCGCTTATTTTTATTTTCCATTGTGTGCCTTTGGTGTTAAACCGTTCCATACTGCCATCTAATTGATTGATTAAGGACTGTATGAGTTTAAGTCCGAAAGAATTCTTTTTGTCTACTTGTTCTTCTGAAAAGCCGATGCCGTTATCTATAATATCTAATTCTAAATGGTCTTCTACTTTTTTGAGTTGTACATCTAAAGAAGGTGATTCAATGTCTTTGTAGGCGTACTTTAAGGAATTGATTACGATTTCATTAATTATTAACGCTAATGGAATGGCTCTATCTATGGATATGCTAGAGTCATCAATACTAAGTTTTGGTTTGAAAGCTATATTGTAACCATGAAATAAACCAAGTACCAATTCCTCAATATACTCTTTAAGTGCAATTTTTGTTTCTGCACCTTCCTGATACAGTTTTCTGTGTACCAACGATAGTGCCTCTACCCTATTCTTGCCTGCAATTAAAGCTTCTTGGGCAGGATGCCCACTTAGTTGGTGACTTTGAAGACTTAAAAGACTAGATATCATCTGCAAGTTGTTTTTTACGCGATGATTTAACTCTTTTAATAACAGTGCTTTTTCCTGTTCACGTTTTTCTATAATAGTGTTTTGTTCGGCAATGTGCAGATTTACTTTTTTAATAGCTCTATTGCTTCTAAAAAGTAACAATGCCAATACACTAATACACAACACTCCTATGGCAAGTAATATCATTTGGTTGCGCTGATTGGTAGTGATGGTGTTTAGGAGACTAATTTCGGATTCGCGTTTGCCAATTTCGTAGTTGGCTTTAAGCTGTTCTATTTTTTGTATTGATGCTTTGTTTACCAGACTGTCCTGATAAATTCTATTGACCTCTAGATATTCCAATGCTTTACCATATTGGTTTTGAGTTTTGTAGAAGTCGGTTAGGTTTCTACTAAAGTCCCTAATTTGTTCTTTAAGTCCAGCTTTATTAGCCATATCATAGGCTTGGAGTAACTTAGACTCTGCAAGATTATTTTTAGATGTTTTCGCATAGATTTGTCCGAGTTCCGCCAAATACACTGAGGTTGAATAATCATCACCTAAGGGTTCTAATATTGCAATGGCTTCTTCAAGATGTTGTTCTGCTATATCGTACTGTTTTTGCGCATGTAAGACCATCCCTAAATTGCCAAGAGAATAGCCTTGAACAATGGCATTATTCGTGGACTTATTTTTTAGTAAGGTTTCATTAAAATAATAGGCCGCACTATCTAATTTATTGGCCAAACGGTAAGCCTCACCTAGATTTAGTTGGGTTAAAATAAGATTGCCTTTTTCATCAGAACCATTGTAGATGTCTTCAGCGTTTTTTAAGTACTTAATTGCTGATTTATAATTCTCATCACTCAAAGCATTACTTGCTAATTGACCATAAATTGCTGCTGTACGTTCTTTTAATCCTAAGGAATCATAAAGCTTTAGAGCATCAATAGAAGCTTTGATAGATTTAGAATTGTTACCTAGACGATATTCCGCATGACTTAGTTCTTCTAAAGCATCAGCAAGTAAAACAGGCTCATTAATTTCTTTTGCTATTGATATTGCCTTTTCAGCAGAGATAAGTGACGAATCAATATCATTAAAATAATATGCTCTTAGGCTTAAGATCTGAGACTTTTCAGCTTTTGATAGGTTTTTATCCATTAAAAGTTTCCCAAGACTATCTAGTATATTTCTTTTTTGTGCAAAAGCATCTCCGCGACCAAATACTAAACAAAATAATAAAAAGACCAACTTGATTCTACAAGAATTTGGCATAGCTAAAAAGAAAATTAAATAGGTGGGTTAGTTCCTTTTCCTGAACTTATTTTTACCAAAGGATCCAGAATTAAATAAAAACGTCTTGGTTTTTCGTCTTTGAAGTTAGCCTTAAGGGATAGTAGTATGCTGTAGGATATGTTGGCGTCATGTACTGAGTCTCTTGTAGAAATGACACACTTTTCATTTTTATTTGGCGCAATATAAAGCGTGCCATCAGGAGCGCTGTAAACAAATTCATCATTGTATTTAAAGAGTCTTCCCCAATGGTTGTTGAGTAAGTAATCCTCATTGATAAAGGTTTTATCTACATTAATTACTTTGCAACATACCAATCTATAATCTATAATATCTGACAGATCATCATCAGAACAGGCTGATAGGCTTACGGATATTTTGGTTTTTCTATCAATTAGGGAAAATGCATTTTTACCTACGGTTACGAAATTATCAATCCGTATAGGATTGTATGGAGTGCCCAACTCCATATAACAATGTTTTAAAGCATTTTTTAATTCCTCTAAAAGAATATTGAACTTAATTGGTGCGATGACTAGGCCATCTTGCTTGAGTTTGATTTTGATGTACATTGATTGGTTTTGGATTAATAGCATTAATTAAAAAAACTTTATTCTATAATTAACATATAGTAAAAATCTTAAATCTGTTTAAAAGCTATTAATTAAGGGAATGTTTAAATATAGAACATTTAAAAGAAATTCTTTAAGAAAATAATGATTAAATGACTATTTATTCCAAAGCTCTAAGTTGCCCTCTATAACCAATGGCATTTCTATGAGAGGAAACGATATTAACATCGGCTGTGTTACTAGGAAAGAACGTAATGAAGATTTTATAGGACTCTACCGTATCTCTATCGTCTTTGATTGTAAACTGCATAATGTAGGCGTCTTTCTTTTGGTGTTTACTAAGCTCGTAATCTTGCGGCACACCACTAAATTCAATACCTAAACCGTTATTGTAGCGCGTGCTACTTAGTCGTTGTTCGCCATAATAGGGTAAGTAACCCGTAACACTATCATTCTTAAAGGTAATATAATAACCATTGACATTAATGCGGTTGGCAGTATTGCCCGTATAGCGCGTTAGATTATTTAATACCTGTGTTGTGGCATTGGTGTTAAATGGTAAGGCGGTATTAATGTCTATTTTAAAGTCCTTGTTATTGAGTGTTTTTTCTAGGTTATTAAGTTCTTCAGCACGTTCGGCTAGGGATTCTGAAGACTTGCATGAGATGGCAAGCATTGAGACAACTATTGCCAATGTATATACTAAGGATGATATGGAGATACGGTGTTTCATAAGCATCTTAAAGATAGATATTTATCATAAATTTAGCTAGAACATTAACACCTTGTTAATAGGAATTAGTCCTTTACTAATCGTTGCGATTGGCTTTGCCCTACTTTTTCCCAAAGGTAGTCTGACGTAAGGCGGAAACTACCTAAATACTCAAAATTACAGCTATTGGGTTCTATAATAGACAAAAATGGTTCTTGCTTTGCGTTATTGTATAAATGATAGGTCTCACCTATTAAAGGCTCGAATGTAAACTTGGCATTGGTAACCAGTTCATTATACTCCATAACCTTTACCAACTCGTCATACTCTGCTTTAATGGCTTCATATTTCGCTTTGAGGTGTTTGTTGGCCTTGTAGATTTGTGAACTTTTCCAAGTCCCATTATTTGGCAGTTTTATCTGTGGTGCACCAACATTAGTTGCATAAGGTCTAAAGGCAGC
The DNA here is from genome assembly GCA_020435515.1 of Winogradskyella sp. GTDB lineage: Bacteria > Bacteroidota > Bacteroidia > Flavobacteriales > Flavobacteriaceae > Winogradskyella. The sequence goes on from JAGQZO010000112.1 coordinate 8,215, forward strand.
ATCGTAGCGTTGTTTTTCTTCGTCAAACACTACTAGGTCGGGTTTTTTAGTCGATTTGTTGTTTTTATCTGTACTCATAGCTATGCAAAAATACGGATTTGATTTTATGCTTGGATATGTATGGTGGGACAATTTATTGAGGTTCTTGATACATTTTTAATCGTTTTGCCGTCGATTAAAAACACTTGAATTGTCGATGGGTTGAGATCCTGAAATACTGAAATAAATTGAGCACAGGCGAGTTCAGAATGACAAACGGGATGATAAGTTGGTTAGTTGGTTCTCGATACAAAATGCTTGCAGCATTTCACTCGAACTGACGGCATGGCTTGTGTTTTATTTTATATGTTCATTTTGTCTTGACACACTACTGAATTTAAAACACAGTTTTAAATGAAAGTATAATGCGTAGCATAACCAAAAAATCAAAACGATTTTAGGAAGTTGCAGAGCACCATTCGCTAATAATTGTTAACACTTATTATTCATTAATGTTTATTCTTCAATCTTTGATTTTAGTCATATGATTAATTGTTGCTCATTACTTCTGAAAATCGTTGCTTCCGACTGTGTCGGAATTGGGTTTGACGGTCTTTGTGTAATTTTTTTAAATGGTTCTCGATACAAAATAATTGTCGCATTTCACTCGAACTGACAGTTGTTTTAATAGTCTCGATACATTTTATTCTCATACTTTGAATAAAACACTGGAACTGACGGCTTGGCTTGTGTTTTTTTATGTACTTTTTTGACGCACCAAAAAAGCTACCAAAAAAGTGCTTTACTGTCAAAGGTATTTTTAATAGCACTTTGGTGCTCTTAAAACCATAAACAAAATCCTAAATGGCTTCCAAGGCTTCAGCCATTCTTAACGGATTTTGTTAATATATACTGTTGACAGCATGTTCCGACTGTACTTCGACAAGCTCAGCATGACACGTCGGAATTAGGTTTGATGGTCTTTGTGTAATTTTTTTAAATGGTTCTCGATACGTTTTATTCTCATGCTTCGAAAAAACACTCGAACTGACGGTATTACTATGTAAGTTGTGATAGGATTGATTGTAAGGTTAAAAACATCCCACTCTATATCATAAAACATTATTAAACTCCTTGTTTTTAAAGGTTTTGTCAATTATATTATAGTGAACTAAAAAAGAAAATTACATGAAAATTATTTATGAATATGACAATGTTACTGCAAGCGACAGTTTGGAAGCTTTCACAAAAGAAAAATTAACGAAGCTTTTTGAACACAATGCACTTGTAATTAGAGCAGACGTGTTTTTTAAAACTGAAAATACTACGAGTGATGATACAGGTATGATTGCTGGTGTACGTCTTAGTGCGCCAGGACCACGGTTATTTGCCGAAGCATCGAAAGCTAATTTTAGGGATGCTGTGAGTGAATGCATAAAAGAATTGCAAAGACAGCTTACAAAACGAAAAGAAACCATGAAAACTTATTAATAATGACGATAGAGAACAGAAAAGGACTGATTAATTATATCTATGCTGGCGGCACACAATTTAGTGGACAGATTGAAGCTATTTTAAAAGCTGCCAAAAAAGATACACGTGGTATAGATATTACCAAGACCATGCCTTCTGATACTATATGGCATGATATGGCCAAGCGATTGGACACTTCATTACAATCTTTTATCGATATACAACACATTGAAGGCTATGATGCTGCTGACGATTATTCTGAAGAGGGTTTGGTAAAAATACTAGCACAACATCCTGAAGCCATGGTAGGTACCATAGTGATGGAAGGAGAACAGATAATGCATCTTACCAGATATACAGAATTGCTTAACTTTTTTAATGTAGATTCTGCTGGTCTTGAAAAAACAATGCATACAAAACCACCGACAACTAAACGGAAAACGGAAAACGAAAGCTTTATATAATTAAAAAAACCTCAGATAACAATCTGAGGTTTTTTATTATTCTATACTTACAATTACTAATTCTTTAGCGATTTCATATCAATTACAAATCGGTATTTGACATCACTTTTTAACATTCGTTCGTAAGCGGTATTAATATCTTGTATATCTACAACTTCAATATCTGACGTGATGTTGTGTTTGCCGCAGAAATCGAGCAACTCTTGGGTCTCAGCTATACCACCAATTAATGATCCAGCTATAGACTTACGACCCATAATCATCGGAACGGTAACCACAGGTGGGTCTATTGGTCCTAAATAACCTAATACTACCAAAGTACCATTGGTTTTTAATGTTGCGATGTACGGATTAAAATCGTGTTCGTATGGTACGGTATCTAATATAAGGTCGAACTGTCCCATGGCTTTTTGCATTTGTGTTTCATCGGTTGAAATCACAATCTCATGAGCACCAAGTGCTTTGGCATCTTCTATTTTGTTTGTTGATCTTGAAAATAGGGTAACATGTGCACCAAGGGCATGTGCCAGTTTGATAGCCATGTGACCCAAACCGCCTAAGCCAACTACAGCTACTTTACTGTCTTTGTTAACATTCCAATGGCGCAATGGAGACCAAGTTGTAATGCCTGCACAAAGCACAGGTGCTACACCAGCAAGATCTAGGTGTTCTGGCACGTGTAGAACAAAGTCTTCGTCTACCACAATAGTTTCTGAGTAGCCACCATGTGTATTGGTTTGTAAGTGCTTATCGAATCCACCGTAGGTTCCTACCCACTCCGGACAGTATTGCTCGAGATCATTTTTACAGCTATTACATGTTCTGCAAGAATCTACCAAACAGCCTACCGCTACAATGTCTCCAACTTTGTGCTTTGATACTGCATTGCCTACTTTGGTAACTTTGCCCACAATTTCGTGACCAGGTACAACGGGATATTGTGTCATTCCCCAATCGTTGCGTGCAAAATGTAAATCTGAATGACAGACACCACAATACAAAATATCGATTTCTATATCTTTGTTTAGGACTTCTCTTCTATCGATTTGTAGTTCTTTTAAATCGGCTTCTGGTGATTGGGTTCCGTATGCTTTAACTTGTTTTGTTGTCATTTTATTTGTGGATTTTAGTTTTATGTTGAAATTAATTCTTTTGATTCGGAGTGAATTTTAGCAACCCGAAAGTTCTCGATACAATTTGTCGTGCTACTTCGACTTCGCTCAGTATCCACTCAAAATCACTCGAACTGACACATATATTATAATATATGTTTAAAATACAGGACAGTACTATATTTGGTCAATTTACGAAATACATTTTCATTTCCCCTCTATTTTTTACTGCTATTTTTCCTCTGTATTCGCATTCAAAATCATCTTTAATGATTTTATAGGTGTCTTCTGAAATGTTAATTCGCCCTGCCTCGGAACAGCTTTCCATACGCGACGCAATATTTACGGTATCTCCCCAAATGTCATAGGCAAACTTTTTAGACCCTACCACACCTGCTACTACTGCACCTGTGTTAATGCCTATTCTTATATCGAACGTGGCATCTGTATAATCATCGTGTTTGGCTTTGGTTACAAAGGCATTCATTTCTTTTGCTGCCAAAATCATTTCCCTGGCTTGATCTACATCATCAAAACTTAAGCCTCCAACTGCCATGTAGGCATCACCAATGGTTTTAATTTTCTCTAAACCATACTTCTCCATAATGTTGTCGAATTCTGAAAAATAGTGGTCTATGGTTTTTACCAGTTTTTCTGGAGATAGGTTTTCGGCATAACTTGTAAATCCTTTAAAGTCTGTAAACAGAACAGTTACTGAAGGATACTTTTTGGCCTCTACTCTGCCCTTTTCCTTAAGTTCTTTGGCGGTTTCTTCTGGCAGGATGTTTAGTAATAAATTGTCTGAACGTTGTTTTTCGGCAGCTATGATTTTATTGGTGGCTTTTACAAATTTGTGTCGCTTGAATAAACCATATGCCAATAATGAGGTTAGAAAAAGTACGCCAACGGTTGACCAAATGATAATGCGTTGGTTTTTTCGTTTTTGAATTAATAATTTATTTTCAGCTAGCTGACGTTGTGTTATTTCATTTGCAATCTCTTGAACTGCTTTAATATTTCTAACACTATCCCTATATATTATAAAGTCTTTATAATACTGCAATGATGGTTTGTGATTGTTAGTATTTTCAAATAGTTCAGACAATTTTAAGTTAGCATCGCTGATTTGGTCTTTTAAACCGTATTTTTTAGCTAACTCAAGACTTCTATGTGCATATTTAAAGGCTTGGTCTAAATCACCTTTGGAAGTATAAATATCAGCTAGATAAGTTAGGTATACTGAAACTGGGTAAAAGTCTTCTAATTCTTCTAAGATGGATATCGCCTTATTGATATTACTTTCAGCTAAATCATCTTTGTTCTGTTCGGCGTAAACTAACCCAATATTGCCTAAGTTATAAGCATTACCTAATCGATAACCAATTAATTCACAGATACTATCGGATTCTTTAAAATGCTCTAATGACTCTTCGTATCGTTCTATTGTAAATAACCAATCCCCTTTATTTAAAAGTGCTGAAGCTAAATCACGTTTTTCTTTTGGTGTTTTACCTAATCTCATTAAATCAATACCCTTGTTGTAGTATAATTCAGCACTAGTATTATTCTCCATCACTGCATAAGTGTCTGCAATGGATATTTGCAAATACGCTGTAGATCGTCTGTCATTCATTTGTTTAGCGTAATCAAGGCTTTTCAAAAAGGACTTAATCGCATTAGGATTATCACCTTTAAATAAAAATGCATTTCCTTTAGACAAATACCCATTCCGAAATGCATAAAGTGATGAATCTCTAGGTTGAATTTCAGGAGCTATTTTCAGAATCTGATTAGCATAATATAAAGCTGAATCTGGGTTTGTTTCATTTTCGCTAATTAATGTCAAAATTCTAAACTGTGTTTCATCATAGTTACCAGAATAATACTTTTCTTTGAATTTATCAGCTTCCTTTTGATTTTGAGCCATAAGATTGACTGCACATAGAAAGTATATGCAGCCAATTTTTATAACTTCAAGAATATTAATTTTAATATTTATTCTAGTTTTTCTACATAATGACGTCCACATGCAATACTATTAATTCTGAAACATGAAATTTTATCTATATATTTATTAATGATTTTATAATTGCAACATTAAAATGTTATTTCAAATTTCTGAAATCACTCTTGTTTCATTTTTAATCTAGGATCAATCACAAAACTTCGTGTACTAAATGGCATAGCGGTTACTGCATGCCACGCATTTTCGTTGTAGTTGGACATGTATTGCAATTGCGGCCCTGAAAAGACAATGGGTCCTCTAACACTATTTCCTGCAATGCCCTCAATATCAAACGGAGCATTTGCAACTTGAAACCACAGACCACCACTGGATCTAAACACTTCATTGCCGGCATAGATTACTGTACCGTTTGCATACGTGCCACTAATCCCTTCAATAGCAACTGGTGCTTCGAGTGCCGTATCCCAAACATTGGTATTATAGCTATTCATCATAGCAATCTTATTGCCTGCATATACAATTGGTCCGCTATAATTATCACCTGTAATACCTTCAATATCAAAAGGAGCATTAGCTACCTCTACCCAAATCCCTTGGTTATAATTGTCTATATAAGCCACACGGCTACCATTGTACACAATGGCTCCCCTAGAATTTTCACCAGTTATTCCTTGTATAGGAAATGGAGCTGGATTAATTTCTGTCCATCGATTGCTGCCAAAACCATTCATATAGGCAACTCGATTTCCAGAATAAATGATTGCACCATTGGTATTATAGCCGGCTATGCCTTCAATTTCGAATGGTGCGTCGTTAACGACATGCCAAACGTCTTTTTGATAACTATCCATGTAGGCAACGGTTTTTCCTAAATAGACCATTGGACCATTTTCATTGCTACCTGCTATACCTTCATAGCCAGACAATCCGATGGTTATGCTATATTTTTCTTCATCAGTTGGATTAAAGTTACCATTTCTAATTTTTGCCGTGTAGACGTTATGTCCATTTCCACGTTTAATGGTTTGCATAATCTCCTTACCAGATTTGTGCTTTACATCTTGAAAAAACACTTCTGTATTACCGGATAATGGAACAGCTGTCCATGTTATCTCTTGATTTTTTTCAACCTGAGAGGTGTAGTTTTCTGGATGGCCTGGTTGCTCAATAGGTCCGCCTAGCCCTTGTGAAAACACAACGGCATAGTTTTTATTTTCTTCCGTAATGTTTTCTGTGTCAACAGTAACAGTGATGTTGATTGGTGTTGGTTTACTCATAATAATTTTGATTTAATTGGTTAATAGCTAGTTTAACAAGGTAAGGGAATTATGAAGTAATAAGACGTTATGTATTACTGATATTCAATAGAATGCCACTTTACATATTGAAGTAAACGGGAATGTATCATATGTGGTCAACAATTAAACATATGATAGGCAAAACCACGATAGTATATTTAGGGATAACAAAAAGTAAAGAAGTGTTTTTTGTAGAAGTGCGGTGATTATAAAACTACGCAATATTTTTATGCTTTCCTAATAAAAGGTTTTATCTGTCTTCATATAAAGCTATTAAAATATTTTGCATTAATAAAAACTTGAAATTAGTGCTGGAATAAAAAATAAAGAGATGACCTAAGGTAGGCCATCTCTCTACAACTACTTAGCTAGTCTTAATTAGGATTTTTCTGTTTCAATTATTGCTAAGGGCTGTATCTGTGTTTTTAAACGCTTGTATAAATTAAATTGTGGTTGTGTTAGAATATTACGCATTTCAAGAGTTTCTGCTTTACGAAGTTTGTATAATTGGTCTAATTTTTCCTTGCCTTTGAAGTTATCATGAATCTTTTCTTCTCGTATTAGAAATTCTTCTACTTTCTTTTGAAATAGCATAAATTGTTTTGCGTCTAACGCTAATTTATCATCATATTTATCTGTAATGCTAGTTGCAATGGATTCTAGTGATTTATCACTGCTTTGCATTATGGGATCTTGGGAAAACCCTACGATTGAAAATGATAGGAAAAGTATTGTAGTTAAAGTTCTCATGTGTTATAAGTGTTTTGGTTTACTATAGTATAACCATTACACCTATTTATAACAAATAATTTAAGAGACCTTAACGCAAATTAAAAAACTTTAACAGTAAATTAAAAGATTAAAACAGGGACATTAACTTATTTTATGTCAGTTATTTAATTCAGATTTTAGTTTTGAGATATGCTTTTTTAAACTCTCTTTGAAAACCAATAAGTCATATTGGTAACTATCATACAGAACTAAGTTAAGATAAGCTACTCTGTTTCTATAATCCCAACTTCTATTATAATAGTCACTGCATTCTTCATTACAGATTCCGTTGTATAAATATTGTGCGAACCATGGATAGTTCTCTTTTAAATGATTGAGGTGATCTTTTAAAAGCTCTTTTGAAGAGTCTTCATAAAAGCGCGCAGTGATTAGTATGCTTTTGTAGTCATTGGAAATTGCCTTTAATGTATTGCCAAGCTCTGAGTTTGATACGTCTTCACTAGATATTAATTGCACAATTTCATCATCTATCTCAGGAAGTTTAATACTTAAAAGTAAGTTTAAACACGATTCGCAATTTATAATAGGCTCGTTTGGTTTTGTTAAAACCAATATGGTATCAATAGTTTTTCCAACCTCATCCCAATGCCTAATTACCTCATCAATATCAAGGTTATCTTTTTGCATCAATTCCAAAACTCTATTAGCAGAGCTTAATAGCTGTTCTTGCTTTTGATTTTGAAGATTGTTATTATTTACTTTAAGCGCTATCAAAATACCTAAGACAACCAATATGATTTCACCAAAAGCATAAAGCACATAATTCTTTAAGCGTTTGTTTTTAAGCATATTTAACCTAGAGATATTAAAAACTCTCATAAACTATTCCTTTGGTGGATACCCATGAATTTCCTCAAACTTCTCATCGAAATTAGTACGTAGATAAGAATTTAATTTTTTCTGATAATCATCCTTTAACCAAGTTATAAAATTGCCTGTACTTTTGCTAATACACTTGGCGTAAATTTCAATACGTTGGTTAATATCCTCTTTAAGCAATTTTGCCAAGGCAATAGCATCATAAACATCTTCGCTATTTTCGATACATATTTTGGCATGGTGTTCTATAGAGCGCTCTAAAACTACCTTAGAGGATTCACCAGCATCCACAGCGTCCTTGTAGGTTTGTATAACATCAAAGTATGTGTCTTCAGATTTAGAAAATTCGCCTTTTATCTCATCTGATAAATCGTGCTTAAAGTTGGCTTCAATAGCTTCATCACTCTTTATACGATCTGTATACCAGTTTGGTGATTTAAATATAAGTTGCCAATCTAAATCTGCTCCCCAAGGTCCAAATCGGTACAAGTTGTTACCAAGGTCTATTACAGTAAATTTATCCTTATTATTAAGAATACGAGAGCCGCGACCAATCATTTGGTAGTACAATGTTAAGGATTTGGTGGCACGATTTAAGATTATAGTATCAATGGTAGGCTCATCAAAACCAGTGGTTAAAATACTTACAGAGGTTAGGATGGCATTTGGTGTAGTATGAAACCAATCTAAAATTTGTTTACGCTGCTTTTTGGTTGCCGTATTGTCCAAGTGCATAATAGGTAAACCAGCTTCTCTAAAGGCATAATACACACTTATAGAGGTATTGATACCGTTATTGAAAATTAAGGTTTTCTTCCCCAGTGAATGCTTTTTATAAGCATCTACTGTCTTTTGAAGCATTGCAGGACTGGTGTATAAATCTTCGGAAGATTTTACGGTATAATCACCATTGGAGCCTATTTCAAGTGAAGTAAGGCCCATATTATATTGGAAAACCTCAACTTGCGCCAAAAATTCATTATCAATTAAAGACTGAATGCTTTCGCCAACAATCAATTCCTGATAATTGTCCTTCATAGGCAGGCCTCTGTTTGAACTCAGTGGCGTTGCAGTTACTCCAAGGATGAATGATTTTTCAAAGAATTTAAAAAGTTTGGTGAAGGAATTGTAATGTGCTTCATCAATAATCACTAAACCAATGTCTGATATATCCAGTTTGTTATCATTCAAGCGGTTGTTTAAGGTTTCAACCATTGCCACAAAACAACTGTATTTTTCTTGGTCATCTAAGTTTGCAGTACTATTAACCACTTTGTTGATTACCCCAAAACTTGTAAGCATTTCTGAAGTTTGCTTGCAAAGTTCCACGCGGTGGGTCATTACAAGCACTTTTTTGTTGTGATGCTTTAAATACTGGCGGACTATTTCAGAAAAGATAACGGTTTTTCCACCACCAGTGGGAAGCTGATATAGCAAATGATAATCCTCCGGAGCTGTTTCAAACTTGTCAAATATCTTATCAATAGCCCCTTTTTGGTAGCTATACAGCTCTTTATCTGTTTTTTTTTCTTGAATTGCGTCCTTTGCCTCTGTCATAAAACCCCCATTTTTTGAAGTTTTGCAAAACTACGTCCTTTTATAGGTTTTTGGCGAAGAAATGGCGGATTTATTACGAACGAATTTTCTGATGCTATTTAAACTTGGTTTTTAAGTAAAGTCGCTCCACTTTTTCACGCGCCCAAGGAGTTTTCCTGAGAAAGGTTAAGCTCGATTT
>JAGQZO010000113.1 GCA_020435515.1 Winogradskyella sp.
TACCACCACCAACACCAGTTATATGGAGCTTCATATTCACATAATTCACCACCAACTGTACTTGTTCCACTAACAACCTCTACAACACCACTCTTGTAACCAGGTCCTATGTTTAAGTGGCAATTAACTTTAAACTTAGTATAGTAACAGTTACCTACGTAAACGTAAATCCAATCACCAAATGTTCCATCAGCATTAACACCGCTTACAGCCATTTCATCGTTTAGACCTACAACGCTATCAAATATTTTAACTGCGTAGCAAGTATTTTCATAACGTTGGTATAATCTTACTCTGTAATCGTTGTGCCAATCCCACTTAAATGTAATTTGGTTTACATCTCCAATACAATCGTTACATTCTGGTTGAGGTAAGTCTTTAGTAATCATGATAGCTTGTACATTATCATAATCTGCAGGAATAAGTAATAATCCTACTTTTCCACCACACTCTGGTGTATAACCTTCTCCATTAGCAACAGCATCATCGTAGATTTCATCACCTAAAGCATTATCAACTGCGTCATTCCAATCACCAGGAGTAGGAGTTAAGAAGTCAGTAAAATCATTATCGAAAGGTCCTTCGATTAGCTTCCAGATAGCATACTGAACATGACCATAAGTGTATTGTGAACCTGCACTGATATCGACATTGTTTAATATCCAGTTAACTTTGTCAAAATTTTGAGGGTTAGTGTATACATCTTCGAATGCACCACCAGCTAAAATTGCAGAGTCGTAACTAGAAATTACAGTAAAATCTATAAAGTCATCGTCCGCACCAAGACTAGGTAATCTATCAGAACAATAAGCTTGTACAACATCAGCACCATCAATAGAAACATCAAAGTAACCATTTGTTCCTGGCTTATTTACAACTTCAATATTTACAGTTGTATTAAAACCAGTATCAAGTAAATCTGGAGTACAATCAGTATTTCCATTATTACCACCGTTGTTGTTACCACCATAATGTCCCCATGTTTTTGCATTGGTTAAAGCAGGAGTAACAAGGTCTTCACTTCTTTCATTAAATGTTAATTCCTTGTCTTCTTTACCATCAGATACAACCATGCCCTTCTCATCAAATCTTAAAGTGGCTTGTTGTTGATTTTCAATCTCTTGTGTACTTTCGTTTTGACATGAGGCAAAAACTACAAGAACCACAAGTAATACTAATTTAGTAATGTGTTTCATAATTATTAATTTAGGTTAATAGCATTAAAATTTATGTAAAAGTATTTGTTAAAATTATTAACACGCTAAAATTTTGACGAAATAGAAGATTTATTAGTTGAATAGTTGAACGTCAAATTTAATCGACAAATAAACATTTTTTTAGCATAACTGATTAAGTAATCAATTTGTCGAAGAAAATTTTAAATAGTGTTTAATTATTTACTTTTGGACTGTTTTATGAAATGTGATTAGTGTCAATGAAACATGCTCCAAATTTTTATTGAATGAAAAATAACTCTAGCACTTTTTCTATCTTAATTCCTGATGGTGAAACCACTTTGCTTTCTAATGTGGTTCATAGTTTATCGCTTATTGGGCATGTAAAGATTTATGTACTATCTTCTCATAAGAGGAGGTATTTTAAGTACTCTATTGATAATAATTGTTTTAAGCATTCGCGGTTTATAGAAAAGTTTATCTATTACCAAAACACAACGGTTGATGAATGGTTAAACAAAATAGATAATGCAGTTGAAGCTTTTGGTATAGATCTCGTTATGCCAATTTTTGATGTAAGTACTATTAAAATTCTAAATCATCAAGACAAATTAAAAAGTAAGCCTAAACTTTGTTACTTATCTAGTCTTACAGATTTTGAGACGGCTCTACGTAAAGATTTACTGTATCTTTTTTTGAGATCCAACAACTTACCATGCCCAGATAGTATTATTGTAGATTCGAAATATGAGTATAATTCTGTTAATATACATTTTCCTGTAATTGCTAAGCCAACGTTTGGTTTTAACGGTGGAATGGGAGTAAGGCTAGTTAAAGAAGATAAGGAACTCTTAGAATATATTAACACAAACAAGAACGATAGTCCTATACTCATTCAGAAGTTTATCGAAGGTTTTGATGTAACCAGTAACGTGTTGTGTAAAAATGGGGAAATACTAGCTTATACAATGCAAAGAACAGTATTGGCCGAGACTGTTAAGGTAACTCCACAGCATGAGTTTAGTTTTTTTCATGATGAAGCTTTATTAACATTAATGAAAGATCTAATGAAAGGGTTAAACTGGTCTGGTGTTGCTAACATAGACTTTAGATTCGATACAACAGATAATACTTATAAAGTGATTGAGATAAATCCAAGATTTTGGTTGAACACGGAAGCTTCTGCTTTAGCTGGTGTTAATTTCCCTTACATGTATTGTTTGTCAACCTTAGGTAAAAATATAGAATTTACACCTGTTAAGAGTGGTACCTTTTTACATCTTAAAGCTTTAGTCAAGCATCTTCAACGTAATCCTTTCTTAATTTTTAAGATTAGTTACTTATTTAACAATACACCTTTTAGATTTATAATAAAAGATCCACTAGTGGTTTGGTGTAAGTTTATGTGGAGAACCAACAACATAATATCTTCAAAAATTCTTAAAAGAAAAACATCTTAAGAATATTATCTTTACATCATACAAATAAGTTTATGATAATAGATTTAAGAAGCGATACGGTCACCAAGCCAACTAAGGGTATGTTAGATGCTATGATGTCTGCCCAAGTTGGTGATGATGTATATAAAGAAGACCCATCAGTTAATGCTCTAGAAAAACGATTGGCCGAAATGTTTGGTATGGATGAAGCTTTATTTTTCCCTACGGGAAGTATGGCTAATCAGGCTGCATTAAAGCTGCATACCAATCCTGGTGAGCAAGTTATTTGCGATAAATATGCTCACATATATAATTATGAAGGTGGAGGAGCGTCATTTAATAGTGGTATCTCTTGTAAGCTAATAGATGGGCATCGAGGTATGTTTACTTCAGTTCAAGCCGAAGATGCAATAAATCCTCCAGATTTTTATCATAGTCCACTAACCTCTTTAATTGCAGTAGAAAATACTACAAATAAAGGTGGTGGAGCGTGTTGGGATTTTGAGGAATTGAAAAAAATTAGACAAGTCGCTGATAAACACAAACTAGGATACCATTTAGATGGTGCAAGACTATGGAATGCGATGATGGTCAAAAAAGAAAATCCTAAACAATACGGAGAATTATTCGATACTATCTCAGTTTGTTTAAGCAAAGGCTTGGGCTGTCCTATTGGCTCTGTTCTTTTAGGAAAAAAAGAACTTATGAAAGGAGCTCTACGTGTTAGAAAAATTCTCGGTGGCGGAATGCGACAAGTTGGGTATTTAGCTGCTGCAGGTATTTATGCTTTAGATCATCATGTAGAACGTCTGTCTGAAGACCATAAAAAAGCTAGGGAAATAGGAGAAGTGTTATCTCAATCACCTTTTATTAAAATAGTAGAGCCAATAGAGACTAACATTATAATTTTTGAATTGAATGATAATATTGGTGAAACCGATTTTCTTAGTAGACTAAAAGAGAAAAGCATACATATTATTGGTATGGGAAGTAACAAGTTGCGTATGGTAACCCATCTAGATTATACCGATAACATGCATGAAGTGTTGCTTAAGACCCTTAAGAAATTATAATTTTTTTATTTAAACATGTCCATACCAGGAATATTTGGCATGCCTTCTTTAGCAACTGCAGCTATTTCAGTTTCATTTATATTAGTTGCTTTTTCAATAGCCTTATTAAGTGTTAGCACAAGGTAATCTTCAAGCATTTCTTTGTCTTTTAATAACTCATCATCAATAGTAATAGATTTGATTGTTCTGTTGGCTGTAATGGTTACTTTTAGCTTATTATCGCTACTAAACTCGTCAATTAAAACCGTATTTAAACGCTCTTTAGTTTCTTCAACTTTCTTTTGAGCTTCTTTTAATTTGCTCATCATGCCCATCATATCTCCAAACATATCTATATCTTTTAAAAATTACGATGCAAAATTACTAAATTGCGCCATTTTTCAGATTAAATTTTTCTTAAAACGTATGGCTAAGAACTCAATCATCAATCCACCAATCGCTAAAAAAATTCCGCATAAATTGGAAAAACATGGTGACATAAGAGTTGATAATTATTTCTGGATGAAAGACAGGGAACATCCAGAGGTAATAGATTATTTGAATGCTGAGAATGCGTACTGTGATACCAACATGGCACATACTAAAGAGTTTCAAAAGGATTTGTTTGAAGAAATGAAAGCCAGAATTAAAGAAGACGATTCTTCTGTGCCTTACAAATACAATGGATATTGGTACATTACCAAGTTTGAAAAGGGCAAAGATTATCCTATCTACACACGTAAAAAAGAGTCTTTAGATAATCCTGAAGAATTACTTTTTGATTGTAATAAAATGGCAGAAGGTCAAAGCTATTTTAAGTTGGTAGGTATAAGTATAAGCCCAGATAACAAATTGGTGTCCTACGGAATTGATACTACAGGAAGAAGACAATATACAGTTAAGGTCAAAGAGATAGCTACACATAAAGTTCGTAAAGATAATATTGAAAATACTACAGGTTCATCAACTTGGGCAAATGACAATAAGACGTTATTTTACACAAAAAAAGATCCAGTAACACTTAGAGCCTATCAAATATTTAAACATAGACTAGGTTCAAAGCAAGAAGATGCCTTGATTTTTCAAGAAGGTGACGAAACCTTTGGCACTGCGATTTATAAATCTAAATCCAGAAAATATATCATTATTGCATGCTACAGTACTTTAACAAACGAATATCATATACTTAATGCCGATCATCCTGATGGAAAGTTTGAGGTTTTTCAGCCTCGTATTAGAGGTTTAGAATATAGTATTTCGCATTACGATGGTCATTTTTACATTCTAACAAATAAAGATAAAGCCACTAATTTTAAGCTAATGAAGTGCTCGGAGCAGGATAGAGCACTCGACAAATGGGAAGAGGTTATACCACATAGAGAAGATGTACTTCTAGAAAACATAGATATTTTTAAAGATTATCTTGTAATAAGTGAGCGCGATAACGGACTCAACAAAATAAGAATAAAGCGTTGGGATAACACCCAAGATTATTATTTGCCCTTTGACAACGAAACCTACACAGCATATACAACAACCAACGTTGAGTTTGATACTGAAATGTTGCGCTATTCTTACAACTCACTAACAACACCAGCATCTGTTATTGAATTTAATATGGCAACCAAAACGAAAACCATATTAAAGGAACAGGAAGTTTTGGGCGGAAGGTTTAATAAAGATAATTACAGATCTGAGCGAATTTGGGCAACGACCCAAGATGGTACAAAAATACCAATGTCTGTTGTTTATAAAAAGGGCATAAAAAAAGACGGAAGTAACCCTTTGTTACAGTATGCATACGGTAGTTATGGCTCTACAATAGACCCTTATTTTTCAACCATTCGTTTGAGTCTGCTTGATAGAGGCTTTATTTATGTTATAGCTCATGTAAGAGGCGGCGAATATTTAGGAAGACAATGGTACGAAGATGGTAAGCTTTTAAACAAGAAAAATACATTTTCAGA
>JAGQZO010000114.1 GCA_020435515.1 Winogradskyella sp.
TGTGTGGGAACATCAGCGACCAAAGTATGAGGTAATAAATCGCCAGCATCGAGCATGGCAGCATATAAAAAAGGCTTTAAAATACTACCTGTGCTTCTGGGCTTGTCAATAATATCAACACTTTTTTGATGTGCATTATCTGTTGGAGAATTGCCAATATAAGTAAGAACCTTTCTAGTCTTAACATCCAAAACCAATACTGAAATGTTATAAATCTCATTTTGTTTCAAACTGTTGTAATGTTGTTTTACAATATGGTTAGCTTGTGTTTGTAAGGCAATATCAACTGTAGTTTTTAGACGTTTGCCTTTGTTGTATTTCGCCACTTTTTGCAACAAATGAGGCGCAATTTGAGGTAGAGGATACGGTTTTTGTGGTAAGGTCTCAACGATAGAAAGTTCGTAAGTGAGCTCATCAATAGTGCCATTGTCTAACAGCTTTTTCAATAAACGATTGCGTTTATCAAGTAATCGTTGTTGGTTTTTTCCGGGATAGATTAAACTTGGTGCATTGGGTAAAACGGCTAGTGTAGCACTTTCTGCCCAAGATAAATTAGAGGCATCTCTATTAAAATAGCGCCAAGCTGCCGCATCAATACCAACCACGTTGCCGCCAAAAGGTGCGTGACTCGCATACAGTTTTAAAATATCGTCTTTAGAATGTCTAAATTCTAATCGTGTTGCAAGAATAATTTCTTTTAATTTTTCGAGATAGGTTCTACCCTGTCCTTTTCGAGATAAGCGAATGACTTGCTGGGTTAGTGTACTTCCGCCACGCTTTACCGAACCAGAGCTCAAGTTTTCTTTTAAAGCTTTAAAGATTGAAATAGGATTAAAACCAGGATGTTTGTAGAAATATTCGTCTTCAAAAAGTAAAAGACAGGTTTTAAATTTTTCTGGAACACTATCTGTTTCAGGAAATCGCCATTGACCATCATCGGCAATTTTAGCTCCTAACAATTCATTGTTATTGCTTGTGATTACGGTAGCTGTTGGATCCTTAAATAATTCTCTAGGTAAACTGAAATAATAAACTATCAATAGGATAAAAATTGTAATGGATTTTATCTTATTCCGTTTTAAATACTCGATTAACCTATACATAAACTATACAAAAGCTGTTTTATATCGTTTTTAACGAAAATACACTAGCAAAACACAAACATATCTATATATTTAAACGTGCGAAAATCCCGATTAGACTTCAAACTTCTACTTTTTTTATGTATTTCTCTATTTTCATGGAGTGCGATTGCTCAATTAGGGTTTTGCCAAGGTAATTCTGGTGATCCTATTTTTGTAGAGGATTTTGGTACTGGTACCAATTATGGCCCACCACTACCGGCGGGAACAACTACATATACATTTGTTGGATTTAATGGTCCGCAAGATGGAGAGTATACAGTAGGGAGTAACACATTTGCTTATGGTTGGAATTTACCAAGTGATCACACTCCAGCCGATACCAATGGCAAAGCATTAATCGTTAATGCAAGCTTTACTACTGGCGAATTTTATACTACATCAATAAATGGGTTGTGTGAAAATACAACTTATGAGTTCTCATCTTGGCTTATAAATATTTTACCAAGTTCTGGTTGTAGCGGAAATGGCATTCCTGTTAATGTAAAGTTTGAAATTTGGGATATTACTGACACTAACTTATTAGCAAGTGGAGATACTGGGAATATTTTTAGTACACCCTCACCAACTTGGGAACAGTATGGTTTGGTTTTTCAAACATTAGCAGGCCAGACGTCCGTAATACTAAAAATGATAAATAATGGTGCTGGTGGTTGTGGCAATGATTTAGCCATAGACGATATCGTGTTTAAAAGTTGTGGGGATTTAATTGAAGTTGAGGACGCCATTAGTAATAACAGTGTAACGATTTGTAGTTCTCAAACACCCTATTCAGACACAATAACCGCTGTGCCAGACAATGCGGTTTTTAGTTCTCACTTTTATCAATGGCAAGTTAGTGAAGATGGTAATACTTGGGTGGATGTTGTTGACGAAACCAATGCATCAATAACCGTTGCAGGAATTACAAACACCACTTACTATAGAGCTAAAGTTGCCGAGTTCCAAGCAAACTTAAGTAATTCTGATTGTATAACCTTATCAGATGTTTATGAAATTACAGTAAACCAAGCTCCACCACCTCCAACTACTGAATGTTGGGAAACGGCAACATTTGATGACGTGTCTTGTAGTTGGAATGTTGTCGGAACGCAACCATCAGCACCGACAGATCTGGAATGTTGGGAAACAGCAACTTTTAATAATACGACTTGTGCGTGGGAAGTAACAGGCTCACAGCCAGCAGCACCAACAGGTTTGGAATGTTGGGAGATAACTACATTCAATAACATAACTTGCTCTTGGGAAATCACAGGCTCACAACCTGCACAGCCTAATTTACAATGTTGGGAAACCGCCACGTTTAATAATACGACTTGTGCGTGGGAACTTACGGGAACACAACCAGCAGAACCAACAGGTTTAGAGTGTTGGGAATCAACTACATTCAATAATGCAACTTGCTCATGGGAGATTACTGGCTCACAGCCTGTACAACCCAATCTAGAATGTTGGGAAGCAGCAACGTTTAATAATACAACTTGTACTTGGGACATTACAGGCACACAACCAGCAGAACCAACAGGCTTGGAATGTTGGCAAACAGCAACTTTTAATAACACGACTTGTGCATGGGAAGTTATAGGTTCGCAACCCGTACAGCCTAATTTAGAGTGCTGGGAAACAGCAACTTTTAATAACACGACTTGCTCATGGGAAGTTACAGGCTCGCAACCACAAGAGCCAATTGGTTTAGAATGCTGGGAGATTGCAACGTTCAATAATACAACTTGTGTTTGGGAAGTGACGGGTTCACAACCGGTAGAACCAACGGATTTAGAGTGTTGGGAGAGTACATTCTTTAATGAAGATACTTGTGGGTGGGAAATTCAAGGCACACAACCATTAGAGTTGAGGGATGAGTTTGTAGTCTTTTGTGAAGGAGAACAAGTTGATCTTGTGGCTTCTACTTCTGTAGTAAATCCACAATATCAGTGGGATTCCGGCGAAACATCAGAATCTATATCTGTAACTATCGAAGGAACTTATGTGGTTGAGGTTACTGATGGATGCTTAACTGAAATTATAACGTTTATAGTTACAGAAATTGAAAATCCTGAAATAGAAAGTATAACGTCAGATGGAAGTTCAATCATTGTAAATTTGGTTACTAGTGAAGGCTATCAATTCTCAATTGATGGTATAAACTATCAATTCAGTAATATATTTAATAGCCAACCAAGTGGATTGTATACCATTTATGTAAAGTCTCCTGACTGTGATTTTGTTATATTTCAGGAGCATTTTCATTTTTATATTCAGAAATTCATAACACCAAATGGCGATGGAGATAACGACTTCTTTATTTTTAATGTAGCTCAGTTTTTTGTGTCTTCTGAAGTCTATATTTTTGACCGCTATGGTAAATTATTGTACAGTGCCAAAAATTCAAATGTTTTTTGGGATGGGACATATAATGGTAACAATTTACCAGCTTCTGATTATTGGTATCGCATTGTTTTAGATGGACAAGAAGTTAAAGGGCACTTTGCTATAAGGCGTTAATCAAGTTTAAATTCATACTCACGTTCTACTTTGCAAATTTTTACATTGTACCAATTATACCATTGCTCACGACCTTTTTGTTGTGCGAGTAAATGTTCAGTGTTGGCTTTCCAGTTTTTTATGGCATCTAAACTTTTCCAATAACTGACAGTTATTCCTATGCCTGCACTGAGCGCAGTCGAAGTGTTGCGAGCACTTTCAATTCCAATAAAACCTTCTTGTTGTCTGGCTAAAGTTTCCATTTTATCAGCCATTTCTGAATAGCCTTCAGTGTCATCGGTTTGGGTTGAGGTGAATATGACTGCGTAATAGGGAATTTTGTCCTTCATTAGTATTTAATTTTTTGTCAGGTTGAGCGCAGCCGAAACCTCATATAATTTCGGAATTATTCGACTACACTCAAATTGACAAATTTACATTTCAAGAGCCTTTTGGCATTTCAAATTCAATGATTTTTTCTGTTACGTTATCTTCAAAATCTGTTAAAATCATTTTGATAAACACACGATTTGTCGCCACGCTCACAGGAAAATCTTTTACATTATCAATGGTCTTTACATAATTCAACCAATCTTCACCACACTTATCTACCACATCATCTTTTAAATCTTTAGTAGCTGTTTCAATAAAAGCAATCCAATCTTTTTCGGTATATGTCAAAGTTTCAAATGTATTAGAATTTAGCTGCTTTAAAGGCTTCCATTCGGTATCAAATTGCGTCCACTCGTTGGTGTTGCATTTTGAATCTGCACTCATAAAAGAGAAACTATTTTCATAACGTTGAAACAAGCTTACGTGCTTATAGTCGCTATCTACTAATACGATATTTTTGCCTTCTGGTGTTGCGTCTGCGTCAACATTGATGGTTGCTGTTTCGCTATTGTTTAAATCGTGCGAACGTTTGTAATCACTCGTCGCTAAATTTTTAATTTCAACGTTTAAATCTTTTAATTTCAAACGAATGGTTTTGGCAATTTTTTCTGATGATAAATAGCCATCAAATACATAACCAATATGGTTTCTGGTTTCCACCTTTACCCATTCGCCACTTACTTTTTCACCAGCATCGAGTACAACCAATTTTTTATTGGTTTTTTCTAACACACCAATGGCTTCGCCATAGGCTAATTTTGTTAGCATTTTGCCGCTAACATCAGGCTGATCTCTCAGAGACAATCCGCTTTCTGCCGATACATAAGCGTTTTGTTGTGCAGTTACTACTAGGATGTTGAACACAAATCCAATCGCTAAAATCATTTTTAAATTTTTCATTTTTTCTAAGTTTTAAATTGAACATTTTAGCGGTTTGTTCTCTTTGGATTCTTGTCTTCCGGACGACAAGTAGTTTAGCTTTGTTTATGTCATTCTGAACTTGATTCAGAATCTATTTACTTCTCAACAGTAACCCATTGCCCTTTGTTGCGTACTAAATAATCGTCATTATCGTACAT
>JAGQZO010000115.1:0-988 GCA_020435515.1 Winogradskyella sp.
TCTTTTTTTCGCAGCCAGGGTAAACCGGTACTTTTTCGATTAAAGAAAAAGGAACAAAGATTTCTTCATCTTCTGGGTCATTGTCATCTGGTATATCACCAACACTAACAGGGTCCTTTGATGGCACTTTATCAACTGGGTCAAAAATTTTGGTTTCAATAACTGGTTTGTCATCCTTAACTGGCGTAAATTCATCAGTCAAGGTTTTGCTGCGCTTAACTTTAGGTTCTGGCTTTTTCTTTACAGGTTCTACCCTAAAATCTGGTACGTCATCAATGGTAGCAATTTCTTGTGGCTCATTAAAAACCGCTTCTAGTTTTTTGTCTTGAAATTGCATTTCAAACAGTCCATAGGTTGCCAATAAACAAAGAATCAACCCTATTTGGAAATATAGGGTTGAGTTTTTTTGTAAATTTGCATCATGCTTTTGTGAACTTTTTACCTCAGTAGTGCTCTGACCAGCAGTATTGAGATTCTTTTTAGAATTTTTCATAATACGTATTATTTAAAGTGTTAATATTATGATAAAGTCACAATAAGCATACCAAAAAGAAAATCCCGTCCAATTAATTTTGAACGGGATTTTTATATTTAAAATTAAGTGTTTGTCTACTTAATCATTAACTTGGAATACAATTGGAATTGAGAATGGCATTACAACTGCCTTACCTCTTTGCTTACCAGGTTGCATCTTTGGCAACTGAGAAAGTACTTTTTGTGCTTCTTTCTCTAAAGCTGGGTGAGGGCCACGAGTTTCAATAGATGTGATATTTCCATTCTTATCAACCTTAAATCTACAGTATATCTTCTTCTTACCTGGAGCCAATCCTAATTCCTGAGCTAATTCTGTATTGAATTTTCTAGATATGAACTTGTTGACTTTTTCATTCATACATTCTTTCTTGGCAGCATTCCCTTTTTCATTTTCACATCCAGGGAAAACAGCTACGTTCTCAATAACATGGAAAGGTACCTCAAGAACTTCCTC
>JAGQZO010000115.1:1160-1677 GCA_020435515.1 Winogradskyella sp.
GTAATTGGCACTTCTTCTTCTAACTCATCATCAAGATTAAGTGTATCGGCAACAACATCGCTCTTGTCGTAAGTTTTGTAATTTATTGCCATGTAAGTAATACCAAGCATTAATGCTAATCCTACAGCAAAATAAAGTGAGCTGTTTCTACTTACATCTGATTTTGGATTCTTCTTAGGTTCCATATTATACTTTCTTTTATAGAGTTGCTAATTTAATTAAATAATAAGAAAAAAAGCAAAACTTCTGTTTATTTTAACTTTATTATATCTAATCTAGAAGCAATTAACGTGCCAATTATAACACCGAAACAGTTAGCCAACAAATCGTAATTATCGTAAGTTCTATTCTGATTAAGTTGATGTTGCATAACCTCTAGCAAAACACCAAACAAAATAACAATAACAAATACTAGCCAAAGCACACCTTTTTTTTTCTTGGATTTAAAATATATTGTCCAAAGACTGGCCAAGCCTACATAAGCCAAAAAATGATATATTTTGTCATCGAATGAAGA
>JAGQZO010000115.1:1744-2049 GCA_020435515.1 Winogradskyella sp.
ACAGCAACTGATAACAACATTTTTTTAACCACTAATAAGAGCTTTATAGTCTTCAGCAGAAAGCAAGTTATCTACTTGTGACGAATCTGAAAATTTTAGTTTAATCATCCAACCATCCCCATAAGGATCTGTATTAACCTTTTCTGGTTCATCCTCAAGGCTTTCATTAAATTCTACAATTTCGCCCGACAAGGGTAAAAATAAATCTGAAACTGTTTTTACAGCTTCGACTGTACCGAATACTTCTTCAGCATCAAGAGTTTCATCTACAGTTTCAACTTCTACATAAACGATATCGCCTAATT
>JAGQZO010000115.1:2253-10454 GCA_020435515.1 Winogradskyella sp.
CCAGACCTTAATGAGGTTTGTGGGAATGAGGTAGATATAGCAAAATCCGAGAACGTATAATCAAAATAGAAAATAGCTGTTAAATTTTTACTAAACGCATAGTCTGCAGAAAACTTTCCGCTCCAAATGGTCTGACCAGCAGTAATTTGATTATTATCTAAATCCAAATATCTTATTATGGTTTTATTATCTCTTACCGAGATATCTGCACGCATATTTAAATCGCTCTTCACAATCTGCTTTGCACCTGCTAATGCAGATCTAATTCTTAAATCCTTGATACGATATCCTAAACCAAGAGTATATTCATTGCCTTGAATTTCTGTTAGTAAATTATTATCAAAACTTAATGATAACATTCGGTCTTTTTGTATTTCAGCTAATACTTTAATTGAGTTCTTCATTTCAAACTCTAAACGAATTAGAGGACTAAACTGCTCTTCTAAATTAATATTGCTATATAGTGTTCTGTTTTTCAAATTTCCGTTTGAATCTTGATTTTCTGGATTGATTGAACCTATGCCTGTACCTGAATCTATTACCAAATTATCAACCGAATCATCATAATCTAAGTTAGTTCTAAACTGATTAATAGTATATCTGGATCTATAACCATGCTGGATAGAAAAACGTCTAAAGGTTTTTTTAAACCATGGAATTTTCATTAAACCAGTATATTTTAAAGTCCAATTTGGTATTGGTACATCTCTAAATGCTCTAGTGCTTACATTTTCTGGGTCTGTACCATGATATGCGGAAAGAAACGCCGGCAACAGTACACGCTGGCTATTCTTACCAAATCCTATTGGATAGCCTTCTGCGTCTGTATTAAAAGGGGTATTGCCATAAAATTCTCTTGCTAATCGATTTGCAATAATTAACCTATTGGCTCTAAAGTCATCAAAAGCATCCGATTGGTTTTCATCACTTTTACCAAACGCTGTCTTTATTAAGGCTGTAGATATATTGAAATTACCAAAGGAATTTGTGATTAAGTCCTCATACTCATCACTCAAACCGTCGTTATTATTATCTAAAGCTCTAAAGTTTTCGGAAAGATTTTCAGCAAATGTTCTATTACCAATCAAATCGATTTTTAAATCGCGCATTGGTTCTACATTTATTGAATAGTCTAAGGTTTTATTTGTTACTTCAGTGTATTGTTGGTTAAACTGAGGAAACGTTGTTAACCAACCATTTCTTGCTACTAAATCTCTAATATCTCTTTGACTACCAAAAGTATAGCCCCATGTTGGCCTTAGTGTTCCTATAAAACCTGGTGTTGGCAAATATCCTGGCAAGTATGTACCGTTAGTTTCACTGTATCCAAATTGAATACGCTTTACCATGGTAACAATATCAACTAATGTGTTATAAGCTTTCTTACCTGCGCTTAGTTTATTTGGATCACTATTTTGCTGACTACTATTATCTAAAGACTTATTGTTTGTTTCTGGTGTGGCTGTTCTTGTTTTTGCCTTTGTATTATCTGACCTTCCTCTACTTCTTCTATTTGTCTTTTTTACTAAACCAATGGATTTATAGAATGTCTCCATGTTTAGCGTTGAGTTAATATTATGCGTGTTTGAGTTTTGGATAGAATGTCCTAAATCAAAAGTTCCAATATCTGTTACTAAATTCTCATTTAAGTCAGAACCTTTTTGCCATTGAAATGCACCGTTGTAGGTATAAGTTGTTCTTAAAAAACTTAAAGCAGGGATTTTATACAATGGCAATTCATAATTAACCTGAAGCTGTTGTGTTTGGAAATTTGGGTCACCAAAATCAAAGAATCCATCCCAAACATTTAGCGTTGGGTCTTGCCTTCCGTTAAGCTGGTCATCAATAAAATAGTTTCTAACAATATTTGTGTTTGCTGCTGTAAAATTAAGGCTTAGCGCATCTGTTAAGTTATAATTTATAGCATACTGAAAATCGAACGTGTAATTTCTTCTGAATAATTCTTCTATACCAATATTATCACCGCCAAGTTCTACCTCTCTAAACTTCTGCTTACTAAATTGCCTGTTAATATCTGTATTGACTGAAATATTGGATGGTAATAAGTTAAGATTAAAATCTTTGAGGATTTTCCAATATTTTCCTTTAAACAATGAATCATTCTTCTTAAAAGGTTCTACTCTAAGTGGTTCAAAAGCATAGTTGTAGTTAACACCTGCTCTTACATTTTGATCTAAAGAATTTTCAATTTCAAAATCGCGATGTTCTACTTTATTGTAAGAATAATTGAAGGTTAGGTTTTCTACATCATAAAAACGAGCTTTCTTTTCGCCTGTACGTTGTTTTCTAACACCAATAAAATTGATACTCTTTCTTTTAGTATAATTTTCATTAACCTTGAGTATAGAATCTTGATCGGTTGTATTATCTAATTGTGTTTGTAATTCTATATCTCTGTAATACTCATCAAATTGAGGTGTAATAATCTCTTCACTTTGCGAATAGTTAAAAGGTATTTGAATTCCCCAATCTTTAGGCAGTAGTTGCCCAAGTTGAACATTTGTGACAACATCATATTGCTTTACGTCTTCTCTACTACGCTCGTTTGGTGATTGCTCTATACCACCAAAACCAATGGTACTGCGTCTACCTGTAGCACTGATATCTGCAAAGTCTGCTATGTTAGAATCCATGCTTACTACAGCTGCCCAACCGCCTTCATTTTCTAAATCAGACATACGCAACTCATTAAACCAAACTTCACCACAAGCGTTAGCACCTGTAATACCAGAGTTTTTAACACCTACCATTAACACTCTAATGTCTCCAAAATTTGGATTCCCTTTAATCGCTACACGCTGTTGTCCCGTAGGTAAGGGTGAAAATTCTGCCACTGGTGTTTCGTTTAGCACACCATCTATAACATCATAAAAAGTAGGGTCTTCATTAGATAGTGTCTGATCGAAAATTCCCTGAGATTTAATATCTTGAAGAATATCTAAAGAAATATTGATTTCATTAACTGCTGGCCAAATACGTTCTTCTATAGATAAATTTCCATCTACTAAATCTGTTGGTAATAATGGTATTTCTATCTGGTAAAAGTTCTGCGTGAAGTCATTACCCATCCTAATGAAAGCGGTAAGTTCACCTTCTTGAAGTGATTGACCATCCTGAGCTTCGGCATGTAAGAACATGCGTAGTTTTTTGTACTGACGCATATCCACATTAATATTCTTAAACACACCTCTTGAATCTTCTGGTTCTAGTTCACAAGCTTGAAGCACTAAAGATTGTTCATTCTGCCTAATAATGTTATTGTTATTGTTTAATTCTTCTCGCCTAACTCCTGGAGGTATTACATAGTTTCCATCATTTTCTTGTACACCAATGATAGCAACATTAAACTCAGCGTCTGCACTGTTGTTAGTAGGATCATTATCTAAATCTAAGGTGTAACGTCTCCAATCACTTCTTACCAAATCTAAAGTTGCAAAACGAAGCACTGTACTTTCAACAAAATCTCTTAAATATAAACGTGCAAAACGAACTGATCTGATGTCTGTAATATTATTTACCGCATTAGTAGGTTCGTTTATTGGCAATCTAAACTGATACCAAGTAACATCTCTTTGGTCACCATTTGGTAACGTCACCGATCTTACCTTAATATCATTTATTTGTGGATTATTAATATTTAGTACAGTTGGGTTTAAGTCTACCTCATACTCATAATAACTGTCAATGGTGTTCATTGTGTTATCACGGTTTATATCCTCTACATCTGGCTGCGTTGTAGAGCCTCTATTGGTGTCTGTAAACACATCTGGAGTATTACCTTCTAAACCGTTGTATTGTTTATAACGCTCAAATATGTTACCGTCTGTGTTAAGGTAGTAAGTATAGTTGTCCTTTGCTGGGTCTTCACCAAACTGGTTACCGTAAACCGATAACTCTTCCACGTCATCATAACCATCTAAACCAACATCTTGATTAGCACGTTCTTGACCAGTTGTTGCAAAAGTGTAGATTAAAGATTGATTTTGAGGCACTACACTATTATAATCCGTAGGTTCTAGGATTGAAATATCACCATCCTCAGGAAGTCCGTTTTCGTACTGCTTTTTACCATCTTTTAAAACGTCTTCAGAAATGTTTCCAAGGTTAATAAAAAGCTTACCTCCCTGACTTGTAGGATTATCTAAGAATGGATCTTGCACCCAAAACTCAATATATTCAACATTTGCTTGTTCAAAATCCGTAGATGTTATTTGTCTTGATATACCTGCCCAACGTTGATTTGGCGTTACAGCTCCTTGCGCTTCTAGCGGATCAAAATTATAAGGTCCTCTTTCTTCTGGATAATAGGCTAGATCTAATGTATTTATTACAGAAGTTTGCCCTTGCACAATATCAACCTCTGGGAATATTTCTTCAATAAAAACACGTCTTGTGTATAAGTTGGAAACATCATCATCAGTAATTCCTCCTGGTCTTTGACTACTATAAAAAATTGGATCAACAGTATACCAGTTTAAGAATCCTCTACCATAACCATTTTGAATACCATTTCCTTCA
The DNA here is from genome assembly GCA_020435515.1 of Winogradskyella sp. Taxonomy (GTDB): domain Bacteria; phylum Bacteroidota; class Bacteroidia; order Flavobacteriales; family Flavobacteriaceae; genus Winogradskyella. The sequence goes on from JAGQZO010000115.1 coordinate 6,793, forward strand.
TCTCCTCGAATCGTATTTGGTAAATCCAATGGTCTACTAGACAGATACCATGATAAAGGACTTAATAAATCTATAGCTCCTTGGGTTCCTTCAAAATCATCTATATAGGCTGTCGCTTCACCATCAAAATCTGTACCTTTTGGCGCACCTGGTAATAAATAGGCAAACTCACCTCTTACGGAAAGGTTAGATGGAACGTCAGTATCTATATTTGGAAGCTTATTAACTAACCTAGTTAAAAACGGAACTTCGGTTGAGTAATTTCCATTAAAACCAAATATGGTATTATTTATAGGCTCGGAATTAAAATTAGCCTTTTGGGTAATCGGTCTTTCGTTAAGGTTTAAAAGTGTGGCTCCAAGTACAAAATTTTCATTAAACTGATGTTCAATGTTTATACCTGTAAATCGTCTTGTTTGCTGACCAAACACAGCATTATTTTCTACCGAAACATTAATTGGTGTGTTAGAAGCTTTTAAGGCTTCATCTAAAATTTCAACACGCCCTAACTGATAGTTTACCGTATAGTCTATACCTTCAACCAACACTCTACCTCCAGCAGTTACTCTTACCGAACCTCGAGGCACGTTAAATGCACCTATAGGTATTCCACCATCTCCACCACTACTTTTAAAACGCCCTTTAATTTGAAACTTGTTTTTCTCTGCCTCGTCTAACGCTTGTGTTTTTGTAGATTTATAAAGCAAGTCATAAACATACTTTTCTTGGTTTTCGTTAGTATATATATCTTGCTCATAATCCGTAGCATTATTACTTGGGTTATTATCATCATCTAAAACATCAAATAAATAACGACCAAATGGCTCTGCTTTGGTAAAGATAATTTTTCCGTTTTGGGTTAAAACTGTTAAACCAGGCACGTAATCAAAGAATCCATCACCACCTTCTTGTGGGTCATTGTTACTATTTAATCGATCTACATGAAATAGCCTTATTAAAGGAGTTTCCTGTATTTCTGTATCGTCATTAGGATTAAGTGGAGTGTTGTTATTGTATAACGGAAATGTTGTCCCATCAACTGGTCTTATGTAGTTGACTGGCGATGCTTCCGTGTAAAAAATGTTTAACCTGAAATCTTCTTGGCTCAATTGAAAAGCACCTGTATCGTAAATGTTTTTCATCATTAAGTCCCAAATTGGCTGTTCTACTGATGTTACAGCACTCTTCAACATTTTTAGAACTAAGCTTTGGTTATTTACAACCTGATTACCTGATGTACCCTGACTTACTTGTGTAGCATCTACTCCATCATTTGCAAACTCACCTACCTGAAATACTTCTCCTCCTCTTGTATATTGAAACGCTACTGCTAATACTTCATCGTTTAACAAACGTTGGTTTAAAGAAATATATCCTAATTCTGTGTTCAAAAAATAATCTTGACCTTCTTGAAGCTTACGTGCTGCTTCCAATTTACCATAGTCAAAACCTTCGTTAACATTTACCAAAACACCTGCTTCAACATTGGTAATATCTCTTACAGCTTCTGTTAACAATGAACCAGCGCCACCAATATTAGTTGGATCAAAGTCATTATTACTATTATCTGGAAGCGCTCCTAAGTTATTGATAAAGCCTCCTGGTAATGGATTTAGACCAATATTTTCTGCCTCAGACTCCCCTAAATCCTGAAAAGCAACAACATTTCTAACGTTTTGCGTTTGATTATTTCTGTTAGTTACCCAAACTTCAACTCTGGTAATTTGTAAACCTTGGTTATCTATAAATGGATACTGTAATAATGCTTTATCATAGTTATCTCTAAAATAATGTGATAGGAAATAGTGCCTATTTTCATCATAATCTCTAGCGAAGAATTCAAACTCTTCCAAAGTACCACCTCCTTGTGCTACAACAGATTTAGATTGCGATTGTTGCTCCGAGAAAACAGCAGTAACTCTTGTTTTACCAAATTGCAATTCTGTTTTTACACCAAACAGACTCTGTGCACCTCTAATTAAAGAACTATTTAGAGGCATGTTTACATTACCAACTTCAATCTTTCTTATAATATCATCTTCAGTTGGCGTGTATTCTAACTTTACAAGTTGTTGAAAATCGAAAGTAGCTTCAGTGTCATAATTAGCTGTTACCTGGAGTCTTGTACCAACTTTACCCAATAAACTTAATCCTATTCTCTGATCAAAATCAAATGTAAAATTTGTTCGGTTTCTTGGCGAAAAGGATGGATTGTCTTGTTTTGAAAATAGTACACCTAAATCTACTTCAGCATAACCGCTTGGGATCACATTGATTGTATTTCCACCAAAAATGGTTTCAAATAATCCTGAATTGACATAAAACTCTGGCAATAAATTTTTCTGATCTTCTTCACTCCCTTCCTTTTGTCCAGCAGCAGCATCTGCCATTCGCTTATAATATTCCTTTAACTTTTCCTCTAAAACTAAACGCTGAAACTCTTCTGGTGTTAGTATTAAAGGGTATCGAATATTGAAGTCACCTATCTTCTCTGTGTAGACATACCTATCTAAAATTGGGTCATAGGTGTATTTAGAAACGATACTATTAGGATTAGGCATTTTCAGCTTTCCTAATGCAAATGTAGTTTTTGTAGAATCTTGCTCTTCTGGCTCTTGTGAAAAACCAGACGCGCTCACTAGCATCATAAACACTAATGATATATAAAAACTGATTGATTTTAATTGATTGTAGTTAGTTCTATTCAATTGTATTATAAGTTTTTAAGAGCTTCTTTGATGATCTGCTCTACAAGGGCATCGGGTTGGGCTTTTAATATTTTATCAACTACTTTTTCTGATTGTTTTTTGTTAAATCCTAAAACATCTAAAGCAGATAACGCTTCATCTTTATTCGTATTGTTTGGTATTAGAGAAAGTTCGTCTATACCATATACTTTTAACACTTTATCCTTTAGGTCTATAATAACACGCTGAGCTGTCTTGACGCCTATACCTTTAACTCCCTGAATCAAAGCCACATCTCCACTAGCTATAGCTTCTTTAACTTGTTCTGGAGTTAAAGATGAGAGCATAGTACGAGCTGTATTTGCACCAATTCCACTAACCGAGATCAAAAGTTTAAAGATTTCGCGCTCGGTTTTAGAGGAAAAACCATAAAGGCTATGCGAGTCTTCCCTAACTTGAAGATAGGTATATAACTTAAGATGCTCTCTATCGGGAATTTGAGAAAATGTATGTAGCGATATATTAACAAAATATCCTACTCCATTGCAGTCTATTACAACGTCTGTAGGATTCTTTTCCACAAGTTTTCCCTCTAAGTGTGTAATCATTTATTACCTATGGTTAAAGTCCCAAATGTAATAAAATTATTTACAATAAAAGGGTTGAAAACTATGTAAGACTAATTGGTCTTTTGTTTACGTTTTTCTCTTTCCTGGGCATCTATTACAGCAATAGCAGCCATATTAACGATTTCATCCACACTTGCTCCTAACTGAAGAATATGAACAGGTTTGGCCATACCCATCATAATTGGCCCTATTGACTCAGCTTTATTAAGCTCTTTGAGTAACTTATATGTAATGTTTGCGGCATCCAAGCTAGGAAAGATAAGTGTATTGACTTTTCGACCCGCTAATTTGGAAAATGGGAAAATATCTTGAAGCATTTTTGCATTTAAGGCAAAATCCGTTTGTA
>JAGQZO010000116.1:0-1670 GCA_020435515.1 Winogradskyella sp.
ACTCTAGAGTCTATACAACTCAAAATGGTAGCAAATGGAAACTGTCCTTCTGCTGTATCATTTACTTGCTCTAGCAAGTTTCTGTTTGCTTTTAGGTTTTTCTGAAATCTAACATTCCCTTCTTTAAGATATTGAAGCGCTTTTTCAGGTGTCATTGTCGCTTGCGATTCTCTTGTATGTGCCTTCATTTATTCAATTTTATGTGCTTCTCTTATTTGAAGCATTATTTTTTAATTCCTATTTTAAATATTCTATCTCTTCTTCTTAGTTTTAAAAAACTCGACAAAACTATCCGGATTTTCGACTACACCTCGCTCTGAGAACAATTTAATGTTTATGTTTCGTTCTTTAGCTTTAAATGCAAAATCTTCAAGGATTTCAATAATGTCATTATCCAAATATTTGGTATTTCTTACATCTAATTCTAAAGTAGAGTCATGAGGCACACGGTCTAATTCCTTCAAAATAGCACCTTTGTTAAAGAAGGTAACTTCTTCTGCTAATGTCATTTTTATTTTTCCATCATCAATATCTTCTCCTTCTTTGTGTAAAAAGTGAGAGTTTCTATAGCTTCTGTAAAGTACAATAAATATACCTATGGCCAAACCTAAACCAATTCCTTTTAAAAGATCTAAAAAAACTATTCCTAAGACGGTAACAATAAATGGTACAAATTGCATCCATCCACCATTATACATGGCCTTAAATGTTGATGGTTTTGCCAACTTGTAACCCACAATAAATAATATAGCTGCCAATACAGAAAGAGGTATATAATTCAATATACGAGGTATAATAAGTACTGATATGAGCAATAAAAATCCATGAATAATGGCACTTGCCTTAGTCTTACCACCAGATTGAATATTTGCCGAACTTCTTACAATTACTTGTGTTATAGGTAAACCTCCTATTAGACCAGAAACAATGTTACCTGTTCCTTGAGCTAGAAGTTCTCTGTTTGTGGGTGTTACACGTTTATGAGGGTCTAATTTATCTGTAGCTTCTACACATAGCAAAGTTTCTAAAGATGCTACCAATGCAATGGTGAAACCTGTGAGCAAAACATCACCTCTTGTAATAACACTAAAATTTGGAAAACTAAATTGACCAATAAATGAGTCGAGTCCATTTGGAACAGGAACACTAACCAAGTGGGAAGCCTCTATAGCTAAAGTTTCATTTGCTTTGGTTAGTAAATAAAAAATAATACCAACTACAACAGCTACGAGGGGACCTTGTACTATTTCAAAAAACTTTCCTTTTTTAACAAGGACGTTACTCCATAGCAATAATATAAGTAAACTAATTATTCCAATTGCCGTAGAACCAACCGTAATATTATCTACTGCAGAAAGAATTGCCGAAAATGTGTTTTCACCAGATGGCTCTATAAAACTGTCTGCCCCTTCTGGTTCTATATCATATCCGAAAAAGTGGGGAATTTGTTTTAAAATAATAATTATTCCGATACCAGTGAGCATTCCCTTAATTACAGAAGAAGGAAAATAATAACCAATTATTCCTAGTCTAAGTATTCCAAAAATAATTTGAATTACACCTCCCAGTACAACAGCTACTAAGAAGTTTTCCCATCCACCTAATGCAGTTATCGCTGTTAGCACAATTGCTGCCAGTCCGGCAGCAGGACCACTTACACCAATTTGAGA
>JAGQZO010000116.1:1776-9709 GCA_020435515.1 Winogradskyella sp.
GCTACAAAAAACACCACAATACTTGCAGGTATATCGCTTTTTAATGATTTAAACATACTTTATACTATTTATACTTAGAGGAATCCCTAAGGTTTTATGAATTTAATTTTGAAACCTTTTTTTGACTAATTTTAAGCAAGTCTTTTCTCTGGAGGTGGTGAAATTAAATTTAGGTGAGGTTTGTAATACTTGTTACTAACGTAATCAATATACTCTACTTTGGAAGCTTCTACTGAGAAGTCCTCATACTCTTCAAGCAGTTCATCAAAAAGAAGTTTTATATCCTCTTGTTCCTCTTCTTCGTTAATTCCGAAAAATGCAGAAATATCTGCTGAATCATCGCAGGATACTATTATGGTTGGAGCACTTATTATCAATGTAAACAAAGTCACAAAGCATAGTGCAATATTTCTTTTAAAAATCATAGGTTGTGCTATAAGCAAATATAACACTTACAATATATGACTTTGTTAACGATATCTAAAAGGTCTTTATGCTTTTTATATCTTTTGAAGGAATCCAACCTGTAGATTTGTCCGAAAGTTGAATTTTTTTCCAGTCTTCATAGGTTTCCAATACCTGTACTTTAGTGCCTTCATGAAGTCTAAATACCTCTTCTGAGGTTTTATTGGCTTCAGACTTTACTCTAGATTCTTGTGCAAATACAATAGCTGGATTGTCCTTATTATCTATGCTTTCCTTTTGAAACGCCATAACCATAGAAAAACACGCAAAGAATAAGCTTACTAAGCTCACCACAAAAGCCACTCTTTTTTTGGAAGTTGCATAAGAAAAGTGATACAATAAAAATAAGATTACAAAAATAATGACACCTATCACAGCTATCTTAGCCCAGGTATCTGTGCTAAATGTATTAACTACATTATTAATGATTCTTGCAAAACCAACTTGAGGTACTGTGTCTATGGCATCTATAGTCATGTTTTGAGCATAGCCAACCAAATTATTTTTAATGTCTTCGTCTTCTGGGTTTAGTAGTAGTGCTTTTTCGTAATAATATATGCTTGGAGCAATATTGTTGAGTTTATAATTTGCATTTCCTAAATTAAAATACAACTCAGCTGAATGTTGTCCAGACTCTAAAATAGCTTCATATTTATCTATAGCCTCGGCATATTTACCCTCGTTGTATAACGCATTAGCTTCACCAAAAAGCTGATTGTTTTGCGAAAAAACAACCATACTAAAAAAACAAAATACTAAGATCAAAAAATGCTTCATTTTCGTATTTGTTTATCTATTAATGAAATCGTTTCGGCAGCTTTATCATAATCATTCTGCATAGTAACGTTGGTTATTGGTGTATATCTTGCCAATTCGCAACTTTCTAAAATTGAAATAAACTCTGCAACAACATTCTTGTCTACATGTTTTTGAGTGAGTAAATCTTCAATCTTTTCCTTATTAAAATCACTGGTTTCAATATTTAGCTTAGCCTTTAGATAATTATGAAGTGCTCTTTCTAGTGATTCATAAAAGGCTTCTTTTTGTCTTAAATTTTTCTTGGCTTCACTAAGATATTTCTTAGCCAAGCGGTCAGCCTTTCTTATTCGGCTTCCCACAACATCTGCATCACGTTTATCTTTTGCTCTTCGTATTACTATTGCTAATGGAATTGCCAAAAAAGGCAACAACAACAAACACCAAAAACTAGTTGATTTAAAAAAGTCTTTGCTAGACATTGTCTCCCAATTAGATGAGATTTTTATAAACGCAAATGTATTAGTGCTTGGCTTTACCGTTTGTTTTGTATTGTCTGTCTCAGTCTTTTCAGAGCCATTAGCAGAAGCTGTTGGTCCCTCTACTACATCTATTACAATCTCGTTTGATGTAATACGTTTATAACTTTCCGTTTTAAGGTCGAAATATGAAAATGACACCGAAGGTATTGGATATTTGCCACGGTATTGCGGTACAATAGTGTAAATATCAGAAATACTTCCTTGCATACCACTAAGGCTTGTACGAACATTTTCCTTATGCTCGGGTTCATAAACTTCTAGAGAACTTGGTGTTGTAAGCTTTGGAAGTTCAAATAGCTTGAGATTTCCTTTTCCGGTAACTTCAATCTTTGCTTGAAGTGATTCTGTAGCATTTAATTGATTTTTTGAAGTCGTAACATTAAAACTAAAATCACCAACTGCACCTTTAAAATCTGCTGGTTTGCCTTGCTCTGGTAAGGGTTTTACATTTATTGTTCTACTACCGGCTGTAACTGTTTTTGGTACCTGAGTCATTATTTGCTGACCAAAAATATTGGCCCTGCCTGTTGGCACTTCTACGGTGATATCTAAAACTAATGGTTCTAATTTTAAATTCCCCGTTTTTTGTGGATAGAGAACTGTTTTTCTTAGCACAACGTATCTGTAATCCTCCCCTTGATATTGCCCTCGTTGAATATTCAATCCTTTAACTTCAACATTCTGGCTCCAAAAATCATTATACCTTGGCGTTTGCTTTTCTCTCCAGTTACTACTAATACCTACATCTGGAGATACATATAGTTTGTAAACTACGGTTGTTGGCTCGTTGAGATATGGATTACTGTTGGAGACTTCTGCTACAAGATGTATTTTTTCTGAAGCGATATCCGAAGCATCTGGTTGCCCATTTGGCCTCTCTACGGCATCGGTAACAGTTACTGTTATAGGAAATGTTTTGTAGGTTTCTCCTTCTATTTCTATAGTAGCCTGCTTAATTGTAAACTTGCCCTTCTTTTTTGGTGCTAAAAAATAACTATAGGTTTTCTGATATGTCTTTTTACCATTTGCATAAGAATTCATCAAAGAGGTATTAGGTCCACCAACAACAGTAAAATCATCAAAATTGGGCGGTACAAAATTATCACCGTCTTTGTTCATCTCAAAATCAATACGCAAACGCTCATTTACTCCTAGCTTTTGTTTACTGACTTTAGCTTCAAACGTTACTTGAGCATAATTTATGCTTGAAGCAAATAGAAATAATATTATTGATATGTTTTTGATGACTCTCATTTTACAGGCAGCAATGATAAATAATAGTTGATAGAACTACCAATCTTTTTCTGTTCTTACTTTAGCTCCTTTTTGCTTTTCTGCGTTTATTTTTTGCTGAACCTTTTGTTCTTGATTCTGCATGGCTTCTAAGATATTCTTTATTTGCTGAGGAGACATTTGACCTGGCTTTGGCTTAGATTGTTGGTTTTTGTCATTTTTATCCTTTTCGCCTTTACCATCATCCTTTTTATCATCTTGAGGTTTTCCTTTATCGTCTTCCTCTTTATCACCTTCTTTTTTTTCCTTATCGCCTTCGTCTTTTTTGTCCTCGTTATCTTTATTTTCTTCTTTCTCTTTATCTTTTTCTTCCTCTTTGTTTTCGTCTTTTTTATCGTCTTCGCCACCTCCATCTTTTTGCTGTTCTGCACACTCTTTTGCTAAGGCAAAATTATATCTTGTTTCTTCGTCTGATGGATTATTTCTTAAGGCATTTTTAAACGCTTCAACTGCGTCTTTGCAGTTTTCTTCTTGCATTAAAATATTGCCAAGATTATGAAATGCTCTATGCTTTTCATCTTTTGTTACTGCATTTTTTGCAGCTTCCTGTGTTCTAAACAAGGCTTCATTGTAATTGCCTTTTTTATAATAAGAATTGGCAAGGTTGTATGCTCCTACAGCTTTACTTGGTGCGTTAGAAATAGCCTTTCTGTATTCCATTTCTGCTTCAATGTAATCATCTGCTTGCACCAATTCATTGGCTTTATATACCAAATTGGTGGCTTTCTTTTCTTTTTTTAACTGTTCTTTATCTTGGTTCTGAGAAAACCCAAGAAAACTTGTTAATCCAAAAGCTATTAATATGTAAATTTTCGTCTTCATAATTCTACTTTAAAAGTAACAAACCCTCTAATCATATGGCGTTAAAGAATATTTAAAAGTTTTCATTGAACAAATTCAATTTCTTTAACCAAGCTGTTTTTCGTTCTAAAAAGAAAATCTCTATAAATAGTAGTAAGATGCCTAAACCCAAAAACCATTGGAACTGATCTTTGAAATCTGCTATTTGCTTCGATTCAAATTCTTTTTTGTCCATTTTGTCTAAGACTTCTTTAATGGTCTCTACAACCTCAGCTGTATTACTGCCATTAACGTAAACTCCATCTGTTTCTTCTGCAATTTCTCTTAATGTACTTTCGTCTAATCTTGTTATAACTGTTTCTCCGTTGCTGTCCTTTTTATAATTGAGTACCACTCCATTGCGCTTTATAGGAATTGGGCCTCCTTTAACATCGCCCACACCAACTGTTAGAATTCTGATGCCTTTTTCAGAAGCCTCTTCAGCAATGTCAACTGCTTCTCCACCATGATCTTCCCCGTCTGAAATAATAATCAAGATTCTGTTGGTTTGCTCTTCATCATCAAAATAAGTTGTTGCTAATTGTATAGCTTCGTGAATAGCTGTACCTTGTGAAGACAGCATATCTGTATTCATGTTTTGCAAAAACATTTTTGCTGAAGCATAATCTGTTGTAATCGGTAATTGAGGAAAAGCCTTACCTGCGTATGCAAGAATGCCTACTCTGTCGCTAGCCAAACTGTTTATAATTTCTCTCACCAACTGTTTTGATTTCTCCAAACGGTTGGGAGCAATATCTTCAGCCAACATACTTTTAGAAACATCTACTGCAAAGACAATATCTACCCCTTGGCTACGTACAGTTTCTAATTTTGTACCTATTTTAGGATTGACTAAGGCCAGTGATAAACAAGCAAATGCAGCACAAAGCACTAAAACCTTTAAAACGCTTTTAAAAAAGGATTGATTTGGACTTAAGCGAGTGAGCAAATGACTATCGGCAAATTTCTTTTGCGCAGAACGTCTCCAAATTTGCAACAATACAAACAGCAGAATAATTACTGGAATAGCCAGTAATGTCCAAAACCATATTTTTTCATCAAGTCTAAACAAAGCTTCTAAATAATGTATTTCTAAGAATTATCTCTATAAGTAGAAATAAGCCTGCCAATAATACGAGAGGTCTGTATTTTTCATCATAATTGTAATACTTCTTTTCTTGTATCTCGGTTTTTTCTAGCTTATTAATTTCTTTATATATCTCAGCCAATTTTTGATTATTGGTTGCCCTAAAATATTGACCTCCTGTAGCATCGGCTATTTCCTCTAATAACTTTTCATCTATTTCTACTTGTTGTCGACTATATCTAAACGTTCCGTTAGGATTAATAGAACTTGGCGATAATGCCATTCCGTTAGTTCCTAATCCAATCGTGTAAACTTTAATTCCATATTCTACAGCCAATTCACTGGCTATTTTTGGGTCTATAAAACCCGAATTATTAACACCATCGGTAAGTAGGATGATTACCTTACTTTTTGCTCTACTATCTTTAAGTCTATTTACAGAAGTTGCCAAGCCCATACCAATGGCTGTACCACCTTCTATAATCGTGTTGTACTTTATATCTCTTAATGAGCGTTGCACAATAGACTTATCTGTTGTAATTGGTGTTTTGGTGTACGCTTCACCTGCATACTCTACCAAGCCTATCCTATCATTTGGTCTGCCATCTATAAAATCTGCAGCAACTTCTTTTAGTGCTTCTAAACGGTTGGGTAGCAAATCTTTTGCTAACATACTTGCAGAAACGTCTATTGCCATCACAATATCAATACCTCGTGTGGTCTTTGTTTTTGTAGACACATCAACTGTTCTAGGCCTTGCAAGTGCAGTAATTAACAATGCCAAAGCCAATAATCTTAATACAAATAATACATGTTTGAATTTTGACCAAAACGAGGATGTGGTTTTAAAGCCCTCTATACTAGATATTTTTAACTCAGCAGATTGTTTATTGTGCTTAAAAACATACCAAGCTATTGCTATTGGCAAAAGCAATAGAAACCAGAATAATTCTTTATTTAAAAATTCTATATTCTCAAACATCACTCTTTCTTTTCTTCTTCTGGTTCGTCTGGATTAAGCTCTACTGAATTCAAAATACGCTCAACAACCTTATCTGCATAATCATCATCTTGTGGCCAAGTTATAATCACTTGTTGCAACACATTTTTTTGATTTGAGAATAGAAGCATCACATATTCTGCATCTAATGTCTGCTGTTGATTTGGATTTTTGAGGCTAAATGTTCCATAAGTTTTAAGTCCTTCTGCGGCATTTGGTGTAATAAATTGGTCTCGTTTTACGATGATATCTGTTGCTCCTTTTTCCTCAAATCCTTTAATGCTCGCTTCTGAAATTTGAAATAAATCGAAAAGTGGTTTTTCATCTTCCCCTTGTTGCTGTGCTTGTTGAGGCGGTAAATTTACAGTAGTGTTATTCACTGTAACACTAAAAATATCCAACAATGTACCATACATAAATGTTGTTAGCTTTACATTTTGTTGCGCTTCTTTCGTTAAAGCAGAATCTAAGCTAACACGTTTTAATACTCTTGGTGTCTCTATCCAAACTGGTGGAAACCCATAAGCACTTTCGACCCATTCACCTTCCAGCAATTCTTTGCTTTCGTGACCAATAATGGTGTCTTTTACATACTCAAAACCATACTTAATTCCAAAACCAATAAACGTGGCTATTAGTAAGAATAACGAAATAGCAATGGTAATGATTATTTTTCTACGCTTCTTCCTACGTTCTTGCTCTTCTTTATATTTTTGATCTAACAATTTTTCTTCTTCGGTGGGTTCTGGTAAAACAGCTTTAACACTTTCAATTTCTTTTTCAATGGTAGCTCTATCCATTTCAATAAGTGCTGTATCTGGGGCAGATTTTGCGAATTTTACCAAATCTGCACGTTTTAAAATAGTTTCAAGATTATGGATTGTTTCTTTTGTGAATGGAAATTGATTTCCCTCTTTTAAGAGTTGAAGTCTATTAATCAGCTCGTCTGTTGTACTCTCTAAGGAACGATCATAGACTTTTTCATCCAAATATTTTCTGATAATCATTGTCAATTCAGAATAATATTCCTTGACTTCTGAACGCATCAAATATTGACTATCATCTAACTTTTTTAAAGCTAGTTTTGCTCTATCGTAAGGTGGTAATAAGGCTATTTCTTCTTCCTCTGTCAGAGGTTTTTCTCTCCAAATAAACCACCATAGTAAAAATGCAACCAAGGCTAATGCGGCTAAAATTCCCAATAGCCATTTCCACCAATTACTGCCACTTTTTTCGACTTCTATAATTGGTTTTATGTCATATAGTTTCTGTTTTGTGGTATCGACTTCAACCGTACCAACATCTACACGAAGTGAATCTGTAAAGAATGGCTTTTCGCCAATAATAATTTTTTGTCTTGGAATGGTGTATGAACCAGAGTCGAACTGTGTAAGCTTATAAATTCTAGACAGTTTAAATCTTGAATCTTTCCTGGTGGTATCAACATCTGTAGCTTCTACAGCTTCTAATGGTAAAAACGTCTGCCCTTCAGGAAATACAACTAATGCTGTTGAATCTGCTTCAACATTTATCTTGTAGTTGATTTGTTCGCCAATTCTGATTTTTGTGGTATCTACTTCGGAGGTAACCTGACTGAAAGAAAGCAAAGAACAAACAACAAACAACAAAGTCAGCAGGATTTTTCTGCGCTTTATTTTGTCTAAATTCGTAATTCGTAATTCGTAATTCATCATTCGTTTATCCTCTTCTTTTAAAATAGCCTAGTAACTTTTTAACATAGCTTTCATCTACGCGACAATCAATAGTACCAGCACCAGACTTAGTAAAACTATCCTTAAAATAATTGACTTTATCATTGTAGAACTCACCATATTTCAATCGCACTTTTTTAGAAGCTGTATTGACTAAAAGCAACTCACCAGTCTCTTCATCTTCCATTTGTACCATTCCAATATTAGGAATACTTTCTTCGTGGGTATCGTAAACTCT
>JAGQZO010000116.1:9919-10485 GCA_020435515.1 Winogradskyella sp.
CTCAAAACGTGAGAGCGTCCTTTTTTGGGTGGAATATAAAGTTCGATGTCGTCCGAAAATAAAATCAAGCCTATTTTATCATTGTTCTGAGTTGCCGAAAATGCAAGTGTTGCCGCAATTTCGGTAACTATTTCATCTTTAAACTGATTTTTTGTCCCAAAGAGTTTACTACCAGAAACATCTACCATCAACATCATTGTAAGCTCTCGTTCTTCTTCAAAAACTTTCACAAAAGGCTCATTGTAACGTGCCGTAACGTTCCAGTCTATATTTCTAACATCATCACCAAATTGATACTGACGCACTTCAGAAAAGGTCATACCACGCCCTTTAAAGGTAGAGTGGTACTCTCCTCCAAAAATATGATCAGACAAGCGACGTGTCTTAATCTCTATTTTTCGTACTTTTTTAAGAAGTTCTTTGGTGTCCATTTTTTCAATTTTCGATTGAAGATTGTTGATTTACGATTTCAAAAATCGTCATTCGTCATTCTTAAACCTAAAATGTTATGGCACTTCTATTTCATTAACAATCTTGTTAATGATATCTTCTGAAGTTATATTTTC
>JAGQZO010000117.1 GCA_020435515.1 Winogradskyella sp.
TTAGCGTTTCCGCAACCAGATATTAGACTTACAAGAGTAAATGATGTTGAAATTACACTACCTATAGATACATTCAAAGCTCTAAGTTATACAAAAATGGCAGGAGAAGTTACCGATGTTAATGGCAATGTGTTATCCAACTATAATGGTACATTAACCGCAACAGTTTTCGATAAAAAAATACAGAGACAAACACTAGCAAATGATGGAACTAGTGATGGTGGTGGTACAATTTATTTAAATTTTACAACACTTGGTGAAATCGTTTTTAAGGGACAGGCTACAATTGAAAATGGGCAATTTGAGTTTGATTTTATAGTACCTAGAGATATTGGTATACCAGTAGGGAACGGAAAAGTTAGTTTTTATGCTCAAACAAATAACTCATTATCAGATCAAGCAGGTGCAAATTTTGATATTAAAATTGGAGGTATTGATGAAGATGCACCTGAAGATAATATTGGCCCAGTAATAAATCTATTTATGAACGATGAGAATTTCGTATCTGGCGGTATTACCAATGAGTCGCCAAGTTTGTTGGCAAAACTTCAAGATGATAATGGTATAAACACGGCAAGTGGTATTGGTCACGATATAACAGCTATAATAGATGGAGATGAAACTAACCCTATAGTATTAAATGACTATTATCAAGCAAACGTTGATGATTACACCAACGGAACCGTTACCTATCCTTTTAGAGATTTAGAATCAGGACTACATACACTTACTTTAAAAGCTTGGGATACCTATAATAACTCATCTACTTCTGAGATTCAATTCACTGTTTTTGATAAAGATGAAGAATTAGTTATCAAAAATGTACTTAATTACCCTAATCCATTTGTGAATTACACAGAGTTTTGGTTTAACCATAATAGTTCTGAGCCTCTAGACGTATCGGTTCAGATATTCACAGTTTCAGGAAAACTTGTTAGAACACTCAATGGGCAGACAAGTGCAGATGAGTGTTGTGGTAGTGGCTCATCTTCATTATCTAGAAGTATTGTTTGGGATGGAAGAGATGATTTTGGAGATAAAATAGGAAAAGGTGTCTATGTCTATAAACTAAAAGTAAGATCTAACCGTTTAAATAAACAAGTTGAAAAGATTCAAAAACTTGTCATACTCTAATAATAAATTATATTTGCTAACGAATTAGTGCTAAGCACTTAGTGCTAATAACCTAATTATGAATATGAAGAAATACGCAATAACCCTTGTCACTTTAGTAACATTAAGCTTTACCTTTGCACAAGAGACCATAACATTTCCAGATCAATCTTCTGTGATAACTACCGGAGTTCCTTTTATGCTAATAGCTCCAGATGCACGGTCAGCATCAATGGGAGATATGGGTGTAGCAACTTCCGTAGACGGATTTTCCCAACAATGGAATCCTGCAAAATACGTATTTTCTGAAGCTAAATCTGGAGTAAGTTTAAGTTATACACCTTATTTAAGTAGGTTAGTAAACGATATATCAATAAGCTATGCTACTTATTTTAATAGATTAAATGAATTCAGTGCAGTTTCAGCAAGTTTTAAATATTTTAGTTTAGGTGAAATACTTTTAACTCAAGGAGAAAATGACCCAGGTGTTAATGTAAAACCAAACGAACTCACAGCAGATATCGCTTACACACTTAGATTGGCAGACCAGTTTTCTATGGCAGTAGCTGTACGTTATATGAGATCAGACTTAAGAATTGATCAGGTAGATCCCAATGCAGATGCAGCAAGTACATTTGGTGCGGATATTACAGGGTATTACCAGAGTGAAGAAGAAGCATACAATGACTTCAATGGTCGTTGGAGAGCTGGTTTTGCGATTCAAAATTTAGGACCAAAGTTTAAATACGACGATGGTGGTAGAGAAAACTTTCAGCCTACAAACCTAAGATTAGGCGCTGGGTTCGATTTTATCTTTGATGAGTATAGTAAATTAGGTATAACAGCTGAGGTATCAAAATTATTAGTGCCAACACCTCCAAAGTTTGGTTTTGTGGATACCAATGGAGATGGGGAACAAACAGATGATGACCCTAGTACACCAGATGTTGATGAAAGTGAACCAACAATTATTACTCAAGGACAAGATAATAACGTGAGTTTTTTAAATGGAATTTTTCAATCTTTTGGTGACGCACCAGGAGGTTTTAGTGAGGAACTTAGAGAGTTTACTTGGGCTTTAGGTGCTGAATATACCTATCAAGAAAACTTTGCATTTAGAGCAGGTTACTTCAATGAAGCTGAAGATAAAGGAGCTCGTAAGTTTTTTGCTATTGGAGCAGGATTTAAATATACTACAATTAATTTAGATTTATCTTACTTGTTCTCTGCTTCAAGGGTACAGAGTCCATTAGAAAATACATTGCGTTTTTCACTAACCTTCAATTTTGGTGATGGTGAATATGACGAATATTAGAAATTATAAAAAAAAATGATTTTGAAAAACTATTGTCTAAAAGCAATAGTTTTTTTGTCTAATAAAGATTTTGAATATGAAGGAAGTTAAGATTGAATCAACATTTAAAGTTTATGATAGCCTAAGCGAGCTTCCTGATGATATTCAAAAGTTAATGCAATTTGCAATCAAAACTAGGGAAAATGCTTATGCACCTTACTCAAAATTTAAAGTAGGGGCAGCGATTTTATTAGATAATAACGAAGTTGTTGTTGGTAGTAATCAAGAGAATGCCTCCTATCCATCAGGATTGTGTGCTGAGCGTACTGCCATTTACTATGCAGGTGCTAAATATCCTAATGCCAAGATTCTAAAAATGGCTATAACGGCTTCATCCCAAAATCAAGTTACAGATTCTCCGATTCCGCCTTGTGGAGCATGTAGGCAATCTATTTCAGAGTATGAGATAAAACAAGACCAACCAATAGAAATATACTTTATGGGAGCTACGGGTAAGGTTGTAAAATCAAACTCTTTAGCAAATTTGCTGCCTCTTGGTTTCGATAGAAGTTTCCTATAACGTTTTCGTAACAAATTTTACAATTTTCGGCTTTTTGGTTACTAACTAATATGTTATTTTTGTTATTCGTATTAAAAGAACGAATAACAAAAATGCAAAAAATCACCAAAGAAGTTTACCTGAAATGGTACGAGGATATGTTGTTTTGGCGAAAGTTTGAGGATAAACTTGCCGCAGTATATATTCAACAAAAAGTTAGAGGATTTCTTCACTTATATAACGGTCAGGAAGCTGTATTAGCAGGAGCTCTTCATGCTATGGATTTAACCAAAGATAAAATGATTACGGCTTATCGTAACCACGTTCAGCCTATAGGTATGGGTGTAGATCCAAAACGTGTTATGGCAGAGTTGTATGGTAAGGCTACAGGAACATCACAAGGATTAGGTGGCTCTATGCATATTTTCTCAAAAGAGCACAGGTTTTATGGAGGTCACGGTATTGTAGGTGGGCAAATCCCATTAGGAGCAGGTATAGCTTTTGGTGATAAATACCATGGAAGCGATGCTGTAACTATTTGCTGTTTTGGAGATGGTGCTGCCAGACAAGGATCATTACACGAAACGTTTAACCTAGCAATGCTTTGGAATTTACCAGTAGTGTTTGTTTGTGAAAACAATGGCTATGCCATGGGAACTTCCGTAGAGCGTACAGCAAACCATACCGACATTTGGAAACTAGGTTTAGGTTATGAAATGCCTTCAGGCCCAGTTGACGGAATGAATCCTATAAAAGTTGCAGAAGCTTTTGATGAAGCTATACAGCGTGCAAGAAAAGGTGGTGGTCCAACCTTTTTGGAAGTAAAGACCTATCGATACAGAGGGCACTCAATGTCTGATGCGCAACACTACAGAACAAAAGAGGAAGTAGAAGAATACAAAAAAATTGATCCTATTACTCAGGTTTTGGATATTATTTTAGAAAATAAATACGCAACAGAGGAAGAAATTAAAGTAATTGACAAGCGTGTAAAAAAGCTTGTCTCCGAATGTGAGAAATTCGCGGAGGAATCTCCATATCCAGAAAAAAATGTTATGTACGATGCTGTATATGAGCAAGAAGATTATCCATTTATTCAACACAAATTATAAGCTATGGCAGAAGTAATAAACATGCCGCGATTAAGCGATACAATGGAAGAGGGAACTGTAGCTACTTGGTTAAAGAAAGTAGGTGACAAAGTTGAAGAAGGAGATATTTTGGCAGAAATTGAAACTGATAAAGCTACAATGGAGTTTGAGTCTTTTAACGAAGGAACATTGCTCCATATTGGTATTCAAGAAGGTGAAACTGCTAAAGTAGATTCGCTTTTAGCTATTATTGGGGAAGAAGGTGAAGACATTTCAGATTTATTAAATGGTAATTCTTCAACCAAAGAAGAAACAAAGTCTGAAGAAAAAACTGAAGATAAAAAGGAAGAAAGAGAAGAGGTTGAAGACACAGAAGGAAGTTCTGAAGAATTGCCAGAAGGTGTTACTGTCGTAACTATGCCTCGTTTGAGCGATACAATGGAAGAAGGCACAGTGGCAACATGGTTAAAGAAAGTTGGTGATGAAGTAAGCGAAGGGGATATCCTCGCTGAAATAGAGACCGATAAGGCAACCATGGAGTTTGAATCTTTCCAATCAGGAACGCTTTTACATATTGGTTTAGATGAAGGTGAATCTGCAAAAGTAGATGCACTACTAGCTATCATTGGCCCTGCTGGTACTGATGTGTCTGGTGTAGCTAAAAACTTTAAAGTTGGTGGTTCAGATACTAAGCCAGAACCTAAGGTTGAAACTAAAGCTGCTCCAAAAGAAGAAAAGAAAGAAGAACCTAAAAAAGTAGAATCACAATCCATAACGCCTGCTTCTTCTGACAGTGGAAGAATATTTGTTTCTCCTCTTGCCAAAAAGATGGCAGAAGAGAAAGGGATTAACCTGTCTCAGGTAAAAGGCTCAGGTGAAAATGGTAGAATAGTTAAAAGAGATATAGAGAACTTTACGCCAACACAAACATCTGCAAGTGTAGGTAAATTTGTTCCTACTGGTGTAGAAGACTTTGATGAAGTGCCAAACTCTAATATGCGTAAAGCTATTGCTAAAAATTTAGCGAAATCTAAATTTACAGCACCACACTATTACTTAAACGTAGAGTTTGATATGGATAATGCAATTGCATTTAGAGCACAATA
>JAGQZO010000118.1:0-2541 GCA_020435515.1 Winogradskyella sp.
AAGTTAGTTTCCATTCTTTACCATGCGGTTTTATAAATCGTCCATATTTAGTGAATGCTTCGAAGTGAGCAATTTCATGAACCAGCGTAATTAAAAACCGATAAGCATTTAAATTCGCATTTACAGTAATCTGATGCTTACCATTAGGCAATTGTCTGTAATCACCATGTTTGGTCTTACGTTCTTGCTTTACTTTAACGACTAAGTTATCCTTTGCAAGTAAGGTTATAACTTGAGAATGTGCTTGCTCTGGTATAAAGTTTAAAAGTTGATTTTGCATTACAGCAAAAATAGTGGATTTAAAGATTTTAATCCTTAACAACAATCATTTTAGAAGTATTATTTACTTTAAGCAAGTATAAACCTGTTGCAGAAACATCTAGCTTAATAGATGTTGTTCTGCTAAATTCATCAAAGGTTATTTTAGCCAATTCTATTCTTCTACCATTAATATCAAAAAATTCAATAGTTTCATTCCCTATCGTATTACTTAGGAATACCAAGCCATCAGTTACTGGATTAGGATATATTCTAATTGGTAATTCGTTTTCTTCTGTATTTAACGAACCATTAAAATAAGGTACGGCAAAATCAAAGGTATCTTCAGCTACCACCTGACCTATAAAACGTCCTGGAATATCATCTGCTGGTGGGTGAATACCTCCCCAAATTCTACTTAAACTTGTTTGGTCTGAGGCATCTCTGTATGTTGCCCACTGCAACACCACGTCAACCGAAGGCCCTTCTTCAAATTCTAAAAATTCGTTAGCTTTTGCGACAAATTCGCCCAATCCACCTGGAAAAAACTCACTCCCAGTCATCATGGTCATTAACTCTGATGCGGTTCTAGAAAATGTTGAATGTCCAGAAACATAGCCAGCAAAAGGTGGTGTTACAAAGGTTGGTCTTTGGTACGGATACCAGTCCTCAGCTAAAATCCAACCAACACCTGCCTGATCAGTTTCTGTATTACCTATGAAATCATGACCCTTCCATGTGTAAAGTTTTATCTTTCCAACATGCTGATTGGCAAAACCCGCTAGAGGATCACCTACCTCAACTACCTCTATATAACCATCAATCAATTCTATTCCTCCAACGTGGTAATTATCCAAAGTATTGTCTGTGCTCTGACCTCGTTCTGCCATGGAACGTATTGCAGAAATAGGTCGTATATAATCATACCATCCTTTTACACTCCATGCTGAAATAGCCGCATCGTGCATGCCTCCACCTAAAATAAAATAAGCTTTAACATCCCATTCTAGAGGATCTAAAATATCCCCTTGACCTTCGAATCGTTTTTCGAACATTGGATGGTCATTTATATAGTTTAATATCGAGAACCAGTGTCCTGGTGGAGTCTCTGAGCTTGGTCCATCTGCCCAAAACTCGGCGAGTACTCTAGTGTAATCTCCTCTTGGCACCATGTTAACTTCATAAGGATTACCCGTTACGGGATTTATTGTATGACCACTACTACTACTAAATCCTCCGTCAAAAAAATTATAGAAGTTAGGATATTCTGTATAGCTAGTTGGAAAGGTGCTTATATCAACATTACCAATAGAATTTGGTGAAATGTCCCACATAACTCCATCGTTTTGATCCAAATGAGACTGCCATACAGACACCATAGAAAATCCCCATTTATAAGCATCACTTGCTGCATTTTCTTCAGTTAAACTTATGTATGGAGGATCTGTTGGATCGTGAAAAACATGGAAATTATTTCCGTCACGTTGATAGGTAACTTTATCTTCATCACTCAATGCAAAACCGTAAACATTTCCCCATTCAGGACTTAAAAATGGTGGTACATTGCTATCTATAATATTTCCTCCCTGATCAATGAATGAATCTAAACCTAAAGGCTGCCAACGGTTTGGATCTTGAATAGGTGGATTATTATTATCATCTAGTGCATAAGCTTGATTTGCCGGTTCATAATAGGCATTATCATATCCTGTTGCCTCTCTAGACCCATCTTGTAAGCCATAATCTATTATTGATTGTGCTATGAAGTTGCCTAAGGCTGCTGCATCACCATCTTCGTACAATAAAGATGTATTGTTAATATCGTAACCAAGTTTATTCATTAACAAATCAAATCTTGCTTGAGTTTCTTCAAGTCCTGGAGAATTCTGAAAACGATGTGTCATCAAACGATACATTGCATAACTAATCGCCTTATTTACCGAAACTTCCAAATCTTCATTTGGCGTAAAATCTTCCAACACCGTTGTAAAACCATGAACGGTATTTCCTATTAAATATGGTGTTGCTGTATCGTCATAGATTGCCCAAGCATCATACATTGCAACACTAGTATGAAATAAATTTCTTGCATGGACTGTAGGCCTTGCAAAATCATTTCTAATGGCTTCTAGCAAAGCTTCATTCCATAATCTTGCTATCGAAATATCTTCAGGAAGATTATCTATACCCAACTCTACATCTATTGCTACTTCTTGACTAGAGCATTGATCATCAGTTTCAGTAACAGCAACCCTTCCTGAATCTTCTATATGCCACCTAACA
>JAGQZO010000118.1:2597-3337 GCA_020435515.1 Winogradskyella sp.
GTTGAACCCGAAGCAATATCATAAGTATAAGTTTCTGTTCTTAAGAATGAAGAGCTTGTATTGCCAACTATAGTTTGAGAGGGCAGATATGCACATGAGCCATCATCTAATGTAGCATCTAAGTTGTAGTTACAGGAAACAGGGTCTGTACATCCATATACTTTTTGACTTGGGATAATATTCAAAACCTCTAAACCAACTCCTTCGGTTAATTTTACCGTAGTATTTGAAGATATGTTGATGTAATTTTCTACTAATCCTGAGGGCCATTTTACTTCTAAATTAATAACTTCTGTTGCATCATCTAATCCAAAATGCACTGCTTGAAGACTCTGACCTAAAAATCCTACTCCCGAATAATAGCGTTTTAACGTTCCATTGGTTGTTGTTAATGTTAAAGTTGTGCCTATAGCATCTCTATTGGAGGTTGTACCTTGTAGCTTAACTTTAAACCAATTTAATGTTGTCTCGGTATCATCAAAATTTAAAAGTTTATTCTCATAAAAAATAACCGAACCATCACCATTGGTAATCAACATATCTATATCACCATCATTATCATAGTCAAAATCAACAACCTCTACACTTTCTGTGTTGTCATTTACACCTAATTCAATTGAAGCATTTTCAAACATTGGTTGTCCTTGACTAAAAAGGTTTCTATAATAGACATTTTGCTCTGGTCCTCTGGCTTCAAAATCATAACCGTTCACAATAAATAAATCTTCATCACCATCTAA
>JAGQZO010000118.1:3498-9050 GCA_020435515.1 Winogradskyella sp.
GTAAGCCCCATATCATCAATCATATTATCTAACCCGTAAGTGGCAGCATCCTCTATAAAAGAAGTTCCATTCTGATTGATGTAAAAATAATTTGGATCTTCAAGGTCGTTGGTAACAATTAAATCCATCCAACCATCATTATTTACATCAAAAGGAAACGGTGTATAACTGTAATTTGATTCTGTTTCGATAAGTCCTAGCGTAGCTGTAACATCTGTAAAAGTATTATTGCCGTTATTTTGATACATTGAGTTAGAATCGCATCGGTTCCAATCTGTTAAATAAATATCTAAAAATCCATCATTGTTATAATCGAACCAAGTAGCACCAATGTTTAAACAATCATTTGTTTCACTGAATCCTGAGATTTCAGTAACATTAGCAAAGGTGCCATTACCAAGATTTCTCCATAATTGTACCTTTAAGGAATAGGTTAAAAATAAGTCTGGAAAACCATCATTATTATAATCCCCCCAAGAAGCACTAAACTTATAGCCTTGTTGCGCTAATGTAAGTTGAACTTCTTCTTCAGAAGTTAGTAGATCAACCAAACCCGATGCCTCAGTTATATCTGTAAAAGAGCCATCATTATTGTTTTTGTATAAACGACTGTAACTGGTTACATCATCAGGATTTTCAATTGCATTAGCAACAACAAAAATGTCTAAATCATTATCACCATCAAAATCAGCAACAGCAACTCCGTTATTATGAGCCAAATTTTCTAAACCAACAATAGTTTCAACGCGCTCAAAGTTTTGAGCATTCAAAAAACAATTAATAAGAAGACTAAGTAAGAGTATCTTACAGTTGCGTAATTGTATAACCATAAGTTTTTTTATTAAATATAAAAATTACTTAATTATTTTAACAATTCTTTTAGACTTTTCATATTGCTGAATGTTTTAGTCGCTTTTTTATGCAATTCACCCTTATAATCGTGAGCAGTAAACCCAAAAACATCAAAACCACCTCTTAGTGCTGCTTCAATTCCTATAGAACTATCCTCAATAACCAAACATTCATCAATTGTAAATCCCATAGTTTCAGAGGCCCATAAAAATACAGCTGGATCTGGTTTCCATCTATTTATAGTATAACAACTAAATATTGTTTTTTCCTGAAAAAATGGTAACAAACCGGTAAGCTCCAAATTGAGTTTTATTTTATTGACCGGACCACTTGAAGCTACGCAAAAAGGAATCTCTAAATCTTGGAGTACTTCCTTTACGCCTTCAATAGGCTTAATCTCTTTCTTAAATCTTTTGAATGATTCTTTTCTGTATTGCTCTTCAAAATCATTTGGCAGTTCTTGAGTAATTAGCTTTGAAATTTTGTTAGCGCACTCATTAAAGCTATTGCCTATAAAATGTTGATAGGCATAGTCTAGATCTATATTTGCACCAAATGTATTTGCCAAATCCACCATAACTTGATTACTCAGTGGCTCGCTATCTACCAATACACCATCGCAATCAAAAATTATGCACTTGTATTTAGACATTTAAGGTATAGAATTAGAAACCTGCAATACTTTGCCATTGTAATATTTATTACCATTAAGCGAAAAGCTGAAAATATATTCTGCCATTTCTTTTGCTTTTGTTGGGGCTTTATAATCTGGAAAGGCCTCTTTTAGCATTTCAGTTTGCACAGCTCCCAAAGCCAAAACATTAAATTGAGGCCCAGTTTCTTTACATTCTTCTGCAAGTAACTCTGTTAATGTAATTACCTCTCCTTTACTAGAACTATATGCCGACAGCCCTGGAAATTTCATGCTACCCTGAATGCCTCCCATACTACTTATAGTAACCACATGTCCATCGTGTTTCATAAAAGGAAGAACAATCCTAGTCATTTCTGAAATACCAAACACGTTTGTATTACCTAATATTCAACTATCTCAAACTCGCTTCGTCTATTAAGCTGAAAATCTTCTTCTGTACAATCGTTATTAGGGCATTCAACTATTGGGAAAAGCTCACCAAATCCTTGAAATTTAATACGTCTAGCATTAACATAACCGACCAATGCCAAGTAATTTCTAGTTGACTCTGCACGCTTCTCTGAAAGTATTTGATTATAGCGCACCGTACCTCTGCTATCTGTATGAGCGCTAATTTTTATATAAATATCTGGATAACGTTCTAGCTTTTCCGCTAATTCATCCAATATTTTTTTGGAGTCTTCTCGAATATTCCACATATCAAAATCAAAATAAATAGGCTCCAACTCAAAATACAACTTCCCATCTTTTTCAACAATTGGAGGGCCTTCAACATCTGTTAGCATTTCAAAACGCATAGGGTCTTTATCTTTTAAATCTTTGTCTATATTTTTCTCAGCAATTATAGTTTCCACAGGGTCTGGTGGCGGCGGAGGTGGTAATTTCTCTAAAAATAAAACATGCTTTTGATCTTGCTCTTCTACAACCTTTACACTTAGTACTCCATCGTAATACTCTTTGCTTGTTACCTTTAAAACATAATTACCTGCTAGTAGATTCTTGTTAAAACTAGCAATGCTATCTAAAGTATTCTCATAATTTATGTTCTGTCTTCTGTCGGTTAAAGTCACAGATACATTAGGCACAAATTGTTCAGTAACTTTATCTCTTATTTCAAACTTATTGATATACTCTCTAATAAAGATTTCACCCGTTTGGGTAAAACTATAAATATTATCATCAGCACGTTTTCTGTTTGAAGCAAAAAAGCCTTGAGTATCGTTATAATAATTTAAATTAAAATCGTCATACTGAGAATTAATAGGTGCTCCAAGATTTACAGGTTTGGTATATTGGTTGTTTACAAACTCTGAAACAAAAATATCTAACATTCCTATACCCAAATGCCCATTTGAAGAAAAAAACAGGTGTCCTTCGTCTGAAATAAATGGGAAATGTTCCCTATTCTCAGTATTAACAGTTGGTCCTAAATTTATCGGTTCACTAAAGCTCCCATCAGAATTAATGTTGACATAATACAAATCGAAACTTCCAATACCTCCTTCTTGGTTAGAAGAAAAATATAATCTTTTTTCATCTGGACTTAAAGCAGGATGCTGATAGGAAAACCCTGTTGTGTTAAATGATAACTTTTCTGGCTCAGACCACTCACCATCTACAAAATTTGATTTATACAGCTGAATATTATTATTCTTTTTATCATCAAATTCCTTTTTTCCATCAGTAAAATTACTTCTAGACAGATATATTGTGTTACCGTCTTTACTAAAGCAAAAATTACCTTCATGGTACTTAGAATTTAAATTTTCTGAAATTTTTGCAGCTACACCTTGCGGTTTATTTTCTTCGGAAACCTTAACAGAATAAATATCTAAAAATCCTCTATGCGTCCATTTATATTCTTTTCCTAATAGTCTGTTATCGTCTCTATCTGAAGTAAAATATATGCAATCGTTATACTTTAAAGCACCAAAATCTGAAGCACTTGAATTAAAACCTACCATCTCCACTTCATAGTCAGAATCCATAAGTTTAAAATCTTCAATGGTAGCAATAGCTTCATTTTTATCAAAAGGCTTTGATTTATTCCCTTTGTAAAGTTTTAAATAATCTAGTCCTTTTTCATAATCTCCCAAAGCAGATAAGATTTGATAGTACTTAAAGTTGAATTCGTTATCATAAGTTTTGTCTGCTTCTACAAACCGTCCATTAACCAATTGCTTTAAATAACGTGACGCTTTTCTATACTCAAAAATATTGTAGTAAGAGATAATTATATTTTCTAAATCCTTCTTACAATTTTCACCTTCTAAATTAATCTCATAATACTTGGCTGCGTTTGTGTAATCCCCTTTTTCAAAAAAGCGATCCGCTTTAGATTTTCCTTGAGAAAATGCTAGCTGAGAGACAACCATCAAATATATTAGTAAAACAATTCTTTTTGACATATTAATAGAATCTCGGAGATGAATACTTTTTACTTAGTCCAAGGACATCGAACCTGTAGGTCAGAATAAATTCGTGACTACCGTTATTAAAATCATTAAGTGCACTGGTATTAAAATCGTATGCATAACCAAATCTTAAGCCAGACCACACTTCTATTCCTGCCATAGCAGTTACAGCATCTTGATATCGATAAGACACTCCCAATTCAAACTTGTCTTGATATAAGGCATTTGCGGAAACATCAAATGATAAAGGTGATCCATTGACATGTTTTACTACTGTTGAGGGCTTTAATTTCAAATCACTAGTAATATCAAAAACGTACCCTCCAATAAGAAATAGGTGAAGCTCATTTTGGTAAAAGACATCATTATTCCCATCAATATCATTTGGCAACAAGTTAGGCGAAGACAAGCCCACATAGTACTTTTCATGAAACATAAAGGCTCCCGCCCCAATATTTAGAACAGTCTTTCGGGTATTATCAAAAAATGGATCACCACTAACATTGCTCTGAAAAACATTGGTACTTAAATGATCAAAACCAACTCTCATTCCAAATGACATATTTAAAGTCTCATTCAGTTTAATCTTATAAGCAAAATCTAAGTTAAGCATGTTTTCAGTTTGCTTAATGTTACTACCTATCTCATCATTTAGATAGTTAACGCTCAATTCTATTTTATTATTTAAAGGAACATTAGCAAAGGCATTAGCTGTTTTAGGCGCACCATCTATACCTACCCATTGTGTACGATACAGGGTTCCAACCTCAACAAAGCCAGGCTCATCAATTACATAAGCAGGATTAACAATACTCATGTTGTACATGTACTGCGTGTAATGCGGTTCTTGTTGCGCATACAAAGTAGTACAGCAAAAAAAGATTATAATTTGATAAAGTCTTTTTCTCATTTTGATTGCTCTTATCTACTTAAATATACGCTTCCTTGAAACGCATCTGTTATACCATCATTTGGATTAAAAACATAAAAATATGTTCCTGAGGGCAGCCTATTTCCTATAGTCAAGGAAACATTAGAGGTTCCATCAAATAAACCTGTATTATTATTTCCTTTAAAAACCAACGTTCCGTAGCGATTAAATATCTTAATTTCATAACCAGGAAATATTTCGGGAAGATTACATAAATCTAATACCTCATTTTCATTATCATCATTGTCTGAAATACCATCGTTAATCTCACAATCATCACAATTACTATCGTTAAAAGATAGTAAGGTTACAATTATTTGAGTTCTGTCCGATTCGCAACCATCACTATCTATTGCTGACACAAAATAATCTTCGCCGTTTACTAGCAATAAATCTAATGGCAAAGTATCTGTAGACTCCGCTGAATTGTACCAATTAAAATCAAATGCTGAACTTAATATCTCTAAATCTCCAATAGTCGCAGCATCTGTTAGACAAAATGTTTGATTTTGAGCATCAGGAGCTTCAACATCGATAACACTAACACTTAAGATGGCTATGGAGGCATTACACTGTAAATCCCCTTGTACTATATACTGAAAATTATAATTACCCTCTTCTAATAAAGAAAGATCTACGATACTTCCGTTAAGAGCATTTGTGTTATCAATATCTTCGAAGACACCTCCCAAATCTGCTG
>JAGQZO010000119.1 GCA_020435515.1 Winogradskyella sp.
CATCAAAACTATCAAAACCATCAATGACATGGTTTACATCTAATATCATGTTATAGGCATCATAGTTTCCTATTTGTACACCAAAACCATTGCCTTGGCTACCAAAGCCTACCAAATTATTGTTGGCAAAAAGACGACCATTATCAAACGATAAAGTGAACGCTATTTGCAAAAAGGGTGTTTCTCCGTAGCCTTGCGTTGCATTGATATCTACGTACCATAGCTCATAAGATTGCAATAATTGATTTAAAGAAATTGCAGGTCCATTATCATTAATATGTAACTCTTCCGTATAACACGATGTAAGGAGTATAGCACTAAGTGCAAATCCAAAAAGTAATTTCATTGTCTTCATAATTCAACGGTTTTAAGGTTACTACTGTTAAGATTTCAAAACCTGTGCCAAAAATCCAAATTCAATTTTCGTAAGTGTCTCGCTGAACTTGTCGAAGCGATTTAAAAACATAACAATACTAAAGACTTCGACAAGCTCAGTCTGACATAGAATTAGTTAAGGGAATCACTTAATTTATGTATTTTTGAAATACATAAACCGACATTTATTCTATGAGTGAATCTAAAAAATATGCCGTATTTGGTGCCGGAAGCTGGGCAACAGCCATTGTGAAAATGCTTTGTGAAAACTTAGATGAAGTAGGCTGGTACATGCGAAGTGTTTACACCAAAGAGCACATATTAAAAGAACAGCACAATCCTAGTTATTTAAGCTCTGTTGAATTTCATACAGATCAATTAAAACTTAGTAATGATATTAATGAGATTGCCGAATGGGCTGATGTGCTCTTTTTCGCAATTCCGTCTGCTTTTATGCATTCTGAATTAGAAAAACTCACATCAGATATCAGCGATAAAATCATTGTTTCTGCTGTAAAAGGTATCATTCCTGAATCAGGATTGTTAGTTGGTGAGCATTTTCATGATATTTATAATATTCCTTTTGAAAATATTGCTGTAATTGCTGGTCCTTGCCACGCTGAAGAGGTTGCTTTAGAGCGGTTATCTTACTTAACCATTTCTTGTGCAGATGCAGTTAAGGCTAAAGCTATTGCCAAAAACCTATCTAGCGATTATATAAAAACCAAAATTAGTGACGACATCATTGGTGTAGAATATGCTGTAATGTTGAAAAATATTTACGCCATTGCTGCCGGAATTGCCCATGGCCTAGGTTACGGAGACAACTTTCAAAGTGTATTGATGAGTAATTCTATCCGTGAGATGAAACGTTTCATTAAGAAAATGCATAAAATGAAGCGCAACATCAACAACTCAGCTTATCTAGGTGATTTGTTGGTAACCGGTTATTCTGTTTTCTCTCGGAATCGAATGTTTGGCAACATGATTGGTAAAGGATATACCGTAAAATCAGCACAAATGGAAATGAATATGGTTGCTGAGGGCTATTATGCTACCAAAAGTGCTTTTGAATTGAATAAAACCAACCAAAAGAAAACACGCCTACCCATTATAAATGCGGTTTACGAAGTACTTTACGAAAACAAAAATCCTAAGAAGGTATTTCAGAAATTGACTGAGAAATTAGATTAACATATTTCCTGCGAAAGAAGGAATCTAATATCGCAAAGCTTGTCATCCTAAACTTGATTCAGGATCTCACCTGAAAACTAGATTTCGCATTGCACTTCGACTGCGCTCAGTGTGATAGTTTGAAATATTAATGATTGAGCGAAGAGCAATTAATTAAGAGATTCCTGCCTTTGCAGGAATGCTATTTCACCAAAATACCCTTCAACTGCATTAAGGGAATACTTTGAAGTGCTTTCTTGTTAATGGTATTTTTTCTAAAGAGGTACGTTTTATCAAACATTTGGTTACCTTCAAAATAAGTGACTTTAAAAGAATTATTGAGTTCTAACACTTTTTCTTGTAGGTATTCAATCTTGGCATAACTACGTGCTGGCAACTGTGCTAATGTATGACGCATTGGTGGTGTCATTTTTTTGTCGTTATAGCCTTGCGACACTATAAGAACGGTATTTAAATCCTTGTCAGAATTGTTAATAATATAAGCGTTCCAATCTTGGGTTTTATACTCTAGATGCTCTTCTTGCACAACAGCAACATAAACATCTTTTACTTCTGGAAT
>JAGQZO010000120.1:0-444 GCA_020435515.1 Winogradskyella sp.
TCTTTTCTAAGGGTTGGTTTAGGTCTTAATCTTTACTTTGGTGGCAATAAGAGAAAAGAGCATATACTAAAGAATATTGACACCGTAATAAATTCTAATTTAATTAAATAATTAATTTCTATTCTTACTTTTGCACTACTAAGAATCATTAAGAGTTTCCATGAGTAATTCTGTAAGCAAAAGATATGCCCAACGAGGTGTTTCTGCCTCAAAAGAAGATGTACACAATGCTATTAAGAACATAGATAAAGGGCTTTTTCCAAAGGCTTTTTGTAAAATCGTTCCAGATTATCTAACCAATGACGATGAGTACTGTCTTATTATGCATGCAGATGGTGCTGGTACTAAGTCATCTTTAGCTTACATGTACTGGAAAGAAACAGGTGATTTATCCGTTTGGAAAGGTATTGCTCAAGACGCATTAATTATGAACATCGATGATTT
>JAGQZO010000120.1:632-3518 GCA_020435515.1 Winogradskyella sp.
AGAACCATTATTGTAGATTCTACGGTTACAGCTCGTATGAAACGTTCTGATGTTATTGATAATGCCAATATTTCTGAAGGAGATGTTATAGTAGGTTTAGAATCCTTTGGTCAAGCTACTTACGAAACCGAGTATAATGGTGGAATGGGAAGTAATGGATTAACATCTGCAAGACATGATGTGTTTTCAAAATATTTAGCTAAAAAATACCCTGAAAGTTTTGATGCTACCGTACCCGAAGAACTAGTATATTCAGGTAGTGTAAAATTAACCGATACCGTAGAAAACTCACCACTAGATGCCGGAAAGTTAGTGCTTTCGCCAACCAGAACTTATGCTCCAATTATTAAAACTATTCTTAACAAGTACAAAAGAGATAAAATTCATGGCATGGTGCATTGTAGTGGAGGTGCACAAACCAAAATTCTTCATTTTGTAGACCAGCTTCATATTATAAAAAATAATATGTTCAACATTCCGCCGTTATTCAAGCTCATACAAGAACAATCCAATACAGATTGGAAAGAAATGTACCAAGTATTTAATTGCGGCCATCGAATGGAGTTGTACGTAACGCCAGAAATAGCTGAAGATATCGTTGAGATATCAAAATCGTTTAACGTAGATGCAAAAATAATTGGTAAAGTTGAAGCTTCTGAAACCAAAAAGCTAACCATAGAAAGTGAATATGGTACTTTTACATATTAAAACCTACCCAATATGCCTTACTTAAAAAAGTATCTTTTAGGTTTTGCCTTTGTAGTAACCACTTACCTTAACGCACAACCAGATTCTCTGTTTTTAACAGAACCAGTTTCGAAATTGAATGTTGGTTGGAACACAAAAAATGAAGTGGGTTTATATCTCAATCAAGTTTCATTTACCAATTGGAATTCTGGAGGTACTAATTCTATTTCAGCAATACTCAGCGGAAAGGCGTCGGCTAAATATAAGGCAGATACTTATTTCTGGAATTCCTTGCTTAATTTACGCTATGGGCTTAACAAGCAAGAGGGGCAAGCTTTATTCAAAACCGAAGACGTTATCGAGGTCGTTTCTAATTTCGGTTTAGAGAAAAGTCCTGAAAGTAATTGGTTTTATTCTGCCAGATTTAGCTTCAATACCCAATTTGCAAACGGCTTTAGTGGTCCAAACGAAAATACTCCCATATCAAAATTCATGGCTCCAGGATATGTGTTTTTAGGAGGTGGAATGGAATATGGAAGGCATATAGAACGATTTTCATTGTATGCGTCTCCCTTTACATTAAAAACAACCTTTGTTTTAGATGAAGCATTAGCAAATCAAGGCGCTTTTGGTGTTAGGCCGGCAATCTATGATATGGCTGGCAATATTGTAAGGAAAGGGGAACAAGTACGCCAAGAGTTAGGCATGCTTTTTACTGGACAATTTGAGGATGAGGTTTTTGAAAATATAAAATTGATTTCACGTTTAAGATTATACACAGATTACTTGGTCAATTTTGGAAACATAGATATTGACTGGGAAATCAATTTGGATATGAAGGTTAATAAGTATGTACAAGCAACTTTTGGGTCTCATCTTAGATATGACCATGACATCAATACTGAAGTAGAGAAAAATGAAATTACCAACGAAGAAATCGTGTTAAAAGGGCCAAGGGTACAATGGAAGCAATTGCTTGGTGTTGGTGTTGTTGTGGATTTAGATAGTGTAATATCTGGTAGTTCAGAGCCTTAGAGTATTGTGTTTAGATAAACCCCTTTATTAATGATATAAAAACACAGGTAATCAAACCGTCTAGTAAAAAAATAATACTAAAGAATTTAAAGTAAGATACACCACTTATTTTATAGAATTTTAGTCGCTGTCTAAGTTTTCTATCACTAATCATTATCCATAGCAGAAACACCAAAAATAATTTAGTGCAAAGCGCTAAAATTAGTTCTGGATTAATAACCGTAATTGCAATGGTCACTAAAAAAGACCATAGAGCAAGCGGCTTATAGTAGTTTAGTATAGAGGTAAACTGCTTTCGCATACTACCTACAACGCTAAAAAGCTAAAAAATATTTTTTAAAGTATCGGCAAAATATAATTTCAATAAATTCATAAACTCAGAAGAAAGTTTCTAAATACTTAAATCTCGATTTTCGAGTAAAAAATTGTACTTTTGCTTCCAATTTTTTGAAGAGAGATGTTAGAGAAAATACAGATTGTAAAACAACGATTCGATGAGGTAAACGACCTCATTATCCAACCAAATATAATTGCAGACCAAAAGCGTTACATTCAGCTAAATAAGGAATATAAAGACCTTAAGAAGATAGTTGATAAAGGTAATGTTTACAAAGAACTATTAGATAATATTTCTGAAGCTGAAGAAATAATTGCAGATGGCTCAGATGCCGAAATGGTAGAAATGGCAAAAATGCAGCTAGAAGAAGCAAAAGAAGATTTGCCAAAAATCGAAGAAGAAATCAAGTTCTTATTGATACCTAAAGATCCCGATGATAATAAGAATGCAGTAGTAGAAATTAGAGCAGGTGCAGGTGGAGACGAAGCTAGTATTTTTGCAGGTGATTTATATAGAATGTACTCAAAGTACTGTAGTGATAAAGGCTGGAAGGTAGATGTGGTAAGCACAAGCGAAGGTACATCTGGCGGTTTTAAAGAAATTATTTTTGAAGTTACTGGCGAAGATGTGTATGGAACTCTAAAGTTTGAAGCTGGTGTACATCGTGTACAACGTGTGCCACAAACCGAAACTCAAGGTCGTGTGCATACAAGTACCACGACAGTCATGGTTTCGCCAGAAGTCGAAGAATTTGATTATGAGTTAGACATGACCGAAGTTCGTATAGAGCGTACGACCTCTACAGGTCCTGGTGGTCAGTCGGTAAA
>JAGQZO010000121.1 GCA_020435515.1 Winogradskyella sp.
AACTAAATTTTAGTACACTTCAAATATATAATTAGGTTTTAATTTTACCGCTTAAAAACATTATTAATCGATGAAATACAATTAATTTTAACATTTAAAGATGAAAATATGCATTTCGTCGATGAAATACAAGTGAGCAAAAAGTAAAATTGAATACAGATTCACAATAAAATGATTCTAATAAAGTTGAAAATTAAAATACTGAAAACTTTATACATTAACTTTACAACATAAAAATTTGTTACCCGATGAAACATTATATTGTCTTAATTTCAGTTCTAGTTTCCTACCTCTCTTTTGGTCAGGAAAAATCATATACAGAGGAAGAAGTTTCTGTTTCAAAATTTATTGATGGCACTTTACTAATCCCTAACGATAAGCAAAAACAAGCTTTAGCTATTATCATAGCAGGTTCTGGCCCAACAGACAGAAATGGCAACCAAAACTTTTTAAAAAATAATTCGCTCAAAAAATTGGCAGAAAGTTTAACCAATAAAGGTATAGCTACCTTTAGATACGATAAGCGTATTGTAAAACAAATACGTCAAGGCAATGTTGATAAAAACATAATGTTTGATGACTTTGTTAGTGATGCTGAAGATGTCATCAACTATTTTAAAGCTAAAGAAACCTATTCAAAAATCTATATCATTGGCCATAGCCAGGGAAGTTTAGTGGGTATGCTGGCTGCTAAGGACAAAGCCGATGGATTTATATCATTGGCTGGAGCAGGACAAAATATTGGAGATGTTATTGTAGACCAAGTATCAAATATGGCACCTAAACTTGGCGAAGAAGCCCAAAAAGTAGTGGATAAACTAAAAAAAGGAGAAACCACTACTGAGTATCCACAGCCGTTAGCTTCGGTTTTTAATATAGATATTCAACCCTTTATGATTAACTGGATGCAGTACAATCCAACCGAAGTCATTAGCGAATTAAAAATTCCTACACTAATAATAAATGGCACAAAAGATCTTCAAGTTTCTGAAGAAGAGGCTCAACTACTAAAAGAAGCTAATGAAAATGCTGAAATAAAAATGATTGAAAACATGAATCATATTTTCTTTGAAATTGAAGGCGATGATTTAGAAAACTCAAAATCTTATAATGAAGCTTTTAGGGAAATTTCAACTGAGCTTGTTGATAGTATTATAGAGTTTATTGGCCTTTAACAACTTTTATAAAATAGATATAATTAAAAAAGCATCTCAGATTTGAGATGCTTTTTTACTAACTAACCAACCAAAATGTAATGTCGCGAATTTGTAGTGTTGTTACGATTGTAACTATCGCTGTAACCATTACACTTTGTATATAACAAACTGCATGCCAAACTCAATTTTTAAATCTTTTTCATAAATAATGTAACAAATCTTTGGATTAGCACACTCATTTTATATATCTTTATGATATCATTTTAATATCATATTGAATTATTAGATGGTTAACCAATTAAATTTTTAATTATGAAAGAAGAAAAAATTATTGTCCCTGCAAACGGATACTTTATGCTATTTGTGTTTTTAGTATTGTTTTTTGGAAGTATTGCAGCTATAGTTGTCTTAAAATCTCCATGGCCAATAGTCACTATTGTACTGTCATTAATCATGTCCTTTGGCTTTGTAATGGTACAGCCTAATGGATCTAGAGTACTTCTGTTATTTGGTGAGTATGTTGGGACTATTAAAAAGAACGGTTTTTATTGGGTAAATCCCTTTTTCACCAAAAAGAAAATCTCACTACGAGCTAGTAATTTTGATAGTGAGCGATTAAAAGTAAACGACAAACTAGGTAATCCTGTAATGATTAGCACCATATTAGTATGGCGAGTTCAAGATACTTACAAAGCTGCTTTTGATGTAGATAACTATGAAAACTTTGTACGCGTACAAACCGATGCCGCTGTGCGTAAATTAGCGAGCATGTATCCTTACGATAATTTTGCCGATGAAGGCCATGATGAAGACATAACCCTTCGCTCTAGCGTAAATGAAGTTAGCGAAGCATTAGAAAAAGAAATCGATGAGCGTTTGTCCATAGCTGGTATCGAAGTCCTTGAAGCACGAATCGGTTATTTAGCCTATGCTCAAGAAATCGCTAATGCCATGCTAAAACGTCAACAAGCCACAGCCATCGTAGCTGCTAGGCATAAAATTGTTGAAGGTGCTGTAAGTATGGTAGAAATGGCCATAGAAGAACTTAACAAAAAGCAAGTTGTAGAGCTAGACGAAGAACGCAAAGCAGCAATGGTAAGTAATCTTATGGTTGTACTTTGTGGTGATAAAGAAGCTGCGCCAGTTGTTAATACCGGAACTTTAAGTCATTAACCATGAACAAAAATCAAACATATAGCATTGCTGTAGGTAGTGCTTTCGGAACAAGTATAGGCACGTCTATCGGAGCAATTACCGGTACTGTAGCTATGGGTACTGTCTACGGCTCTGTGATTGGACTTATAGTCGGTGTAATATTGGCTTTAGTTATATTTAAAGAAGAAAAGGAAGAATAAAATGAAAGAATATAAAGTAATAAAGCCAAAACTAGGCTGGAAAAATCATACAGACAGATTAGAAGAAATTCTAAACAAGTATGCAAAAGAAGGTTGGAGATTGGTAGAAATTACACCAAATCAACATATGATTTCCTTTATAGTTTTTGAACGTGACAAGAATAGATAATGCGAATTTTTAAAGAAGAGCAACGGTTTAACCAAACCTGGATTATAGTGCTAATGGTTGTTAGCACTATGGTTCCTGTTGCTATTGTATTGCATACCTATATTAACAATCCAGAAAACCTTTCTAGTGCTGAGTTGATTGTTGCAATACTCATTATTTTGCTAGCCTCAAGTTTCATCTTTATATTTAAGTTGAGTACCAGAATAGATGAAAAAGGCATTCATTACAAATTTTTTCCTTTTCATTTAAAATATAGACTTTTAAAATGGGAAGATATTAACGAGGCTTACATCAGAACCTATGATGCACTTACAGAATACGGTGGCTGGGGACTAAAAGGAGGAGCGCTTTGGAACAAATCTAAAGGTACAGCCATAAATGTATCAGGAGATATTGGCATTCAACTTGTACTAAAAAGCGGAAAAAGGCTATTGATAGGCACCCAAAAACAGGAAGATGCCAAAGCCACAATAGACACCTACAACCAAAAAATAATTAACGATACAAATGTCTAAGAAAAAAGCCTTTGCATTACGAATTGATGAAGATATGCTAAAAGCTATTGAAAAATGGGCTGCAGATGAATTTCGTAGTACCAACGGACAAATAGAATGGATACTTATGCAATATCTAAAAGAACACAATAGACAACCAAAAAAGAAAACTACTGATAATGAAAAGTGACATAAAAAGTCACTTTTTTATTGCTCTTTATTTTGGTATTTTGCGCCAATAATTGTTTCTCTATGGATACTACACAGTTAATTGAAGTAAAACCAATGTTTACGCAGGATACCATTGTTTTTGGTTTATTAATGCTAACATTAGGCTTTGTCTTTTACACATCAACAAGCGAGCATAAGTTCTGGAAAAAGTTTTATAAATACATTCCTGCGCTTTTGATGGCTTATATGTTGCCCGCAGCCTTAACTACTTTTGGTTTAATTTCACCTGAATGGGGATTTGAGAATAAAGAAGGGGCATTAGTAGAAGTTACAGGAAAATCCCAAGCGTATTATGTAGCTAGCCGCTTTATGCTTCCTGCGGCTTTGGTACTTATGACAATTAGCATTGACCTAAAAGCAGTTTTTAAACTTGGCTGGAAAGCCTTAGCCATGTTCGGCACAGGTACCTTGGGTATTATTATAGGTGGCCCAATTGCTGTTTACCTAATTGCGTTGGTATCTCCAGAAACTGTTGGAGGTTCTGGTGCCGATGCCGTTTGGAGAGGACTATCTACCCTAGCCGGTAGCTGGATTGGCGGAGGTGCCAATCAGGCAGCAATGCTAGAAATTTATGAATACAATACGGCAAACTATGCAGGAATGGTAATTGTTGATATTGTAGTAGCTAATATTTGGATGGCTATTCTACTACTTGGTATTGGTAAACAAGAAAAGATTGATAAATGGCTTAAAGCTGATAATAGCGCTATTGATACCCTAAAAGAAAAAGTGTCTAGTTACGCAGACAGTATTTCAAGGAATCCTACTTTAGCAGACTTCATGGTCATTCTTGGTGTGGCATTTACTGTTGTAGGCATCTCACATTTTGGAGCTAATGAAATTTCTGAATTTCTTACCAACAACTTAGAAGCCGTTAGTGATAAGAAATCTGCATGGTCGTCCTTTGGATCCCAGTTTTTTTGGATGATTACAATAGCTACCATTCTTGGTATATTATTATCATTTACAAGATTAAAGACCTATGAAGGTGCTGGCGCCAGTAAAATTGGAAGTGTCTTTATTTACATCCTTGTAGCTTCTATAGGTATGAAAATGGATTTAACAAAAATAGTAGACAACCCAGGATTGATTGTGGTTGGCTTGGTCTGGATGGCTGTTCATGTTGGCTTACTATTTTTAGTTGCCAAACTCATAAGAGCCCCTTATTTCTTTCTTGCAGTGGGAAGTAAAGCAAATATAGGTGGTGCAGCATCAGCACCTGTTGTTGCAGCTGCATTTCATCCTTCCTTGGCTACCGTCGGTGTACTGCTTGCTGTTTTTGGCTATGTTGTAGGAACTTATGGTGCCATGCTCACTGCCGAATTAATGCGACTTATTGCTCCCATAACCTAATAACTATTTTAATCTAAACATGACAAATTTCTATAAAACACTAAGCCTTTTCACTATACTATCAACTATAGTTTCTTGCGGAAATGACAAAGACACTAACTTTACTCTAAACGGCACTATTAAAGGACTAAAGAAAGGTGTTGTTTACCTTCAAAAAGAAGGAGACTCAACTATAATAAATTTAGATTCTATGGTTATTACTGGCCAACCAGAATTTACATTGAAGGCCAATTTAGAAGAGCCTATACTACTTTATCTTAAATTATTTAAGAACGATGGTGAGGAGCACTACATTCCGTTTTTTGCTGATAAAGGTGTTACTGAAATAAAAACCACATTAAAGAATTTTAATTTTGATGCAGAAATTAAAGGCTCTAAGCAACAAGATTTATTAAATGAATACACTAAAGTTATGTCTAAATTCAATGATCAAAATTTAGACATCATTGAAGCTAATTTTTTAGCTCAAAAAGATAATGACAGCATAGCGGTAGATTCATTAAATAGGGCTTCTGAAACTTTATTCAAACGCAAATACTCTTACACAATTCAGTTTGCCTTAAACCATAAGGATAATATTATTGCACCTTATTTGGCTTTATATGAAATACCTTCTGCAAATCCAGTTTATGTAGATTCTGTTTATAACGGTTTAACAGAGGATATTAAAAATTCATTTTACGGCAAAAAGCTTGGAGAAGTTATCGCCAATAGAAATACTGAAGAATAATCACATGCTGAATCTAAAAAAGAAAGCTCTAATTACAATTGCAATTAGAGCTTTTAATTTAAGAGCCGATAGAGGGACTCCCTTCGACTGCGCTCAGGATAAACTTCTCGTCCTTTTAGGTTTTAGAAAATAAAAAACCCTAATCACATGAATTGTAATTAGAGTTTCTATTATTGAGCCGATAGAGGGACTCGAACCCACGACCTGCTGATTACAAATCAGCTGCTCTAGCCAGCTGAGCTATATCGGCAAAAGCGGACGCAAAATTAAACTTAAAATCTAATTTTGCAAGTCCTTTTATTTTAATTTATTGATTCTTTCAATTAATGCTTTACCTTTAGATTCAAGGTCATTGCTAATTGCTTTAAAATGCGCCTTTTTATCTTCAACACTTCTATCGTTTACACGAGCAATAAGTTCGTCAAACGAAGCAATAGCTTCATCAATGATAGCTTCGCTATCCTTAGTTGGTTTTTGTGTATTTTCTAATTCCCAGAAGTAAACAGCATCAATAATATCACCAAAAACGTAATTGATGTCTTTTTTTAAATCTCTTTTATTTGCCATAATAATCTATGTTTATTTGTGTGCAAATGTAAGGATTCCTAGATATACTTTATTAATTTTTAAACGTAAACTTCGAGTAGTTTTGCATAAGATGTTTTTAACAAAAAATCTTTTATAGCAGCAGGTATAAGAATAGTTTCACCTTTTGAAATAACTTCATTTGAGTTTTCTGTTAATATCTCTGCTTCACCATCTACACATATATATATTATAAAGGAATCATAGGTGTTTTTCTTAATAATCTCTGTGTCCAACTCTAAATAATTGGTAGTAAAAAAAGGACAACCAACCATATTGTGAGATACATTCCTTTCTTTGCGATAACCAACCTTAAAATCATCTTTTAAATCAAATTTAAAAGCATCTATGGCTATATCATTGTGAAGTTCACGCTCTTTGCCTTCTTCATCTACCCTATCCCAATCATAAACACGGTAAGTAACATCACTGGTTTGTTGTATTTCTGCTAATAGAACACCAGCACCAATGGCATGTACCCTACCAGCCTCAATAAAATAGGTGTCGCCTTCTTTTACTTTATCGAAATTTAAAATTTGGGTGAGTGTTTTTTCTTCAAGATGCTTTAGGTAGATTTCTTTATCTATTTTCTGATTAAAACCTACTATAAGATTTGCATCTTTATCAGCCTGCATTACATACCACATTTCTGTCTTTCCGAAGGAATTATGACGCGCTTTTGCTAAATCATCGTCTGGGTGTAACTGAATGCTTAAATCTTGCTTAGCATCAATAAATTTAATGAGTAAAGGAAAGCTATTACCAAAACGTTTGTAGTTCTTATCGCCTATTAAATCGCCTTTGTATAATTCTAGTAAATCCTGAAGATTTTGAGATTTAAACTCGCCATTTACAACCTCAGAAATATCTCCTGGCACAGTGCTAATTTCCCAACTCTCACCGAGATTTTTTGAGCTCGATGGTTTTTTTAGTTGTTTGCTTAGTTTTTCTCCTCCCCAGATTTTATCTTTTAAAATGGGATGAAACTTTAAAGGATAAAGTTGTTTGTTCATAAGTTATTCACCAGAATACGTTACAAAGTTGCGAGGTGTTTCGTAAAGGGTTATTTCTAAATGAAATTTTGGGTCTAATTTTGCCTTTACTTTATTATAGATAACCACAGCAATATTTTCTGCTGTAGGGTTTAAATCCTGAAATTCTGGTACTTCAACATTTAAATTCTTATGGTCAAAAGCATCTTCTACTTCAGACTTAATGATGTCTTTTAGAATCTTTACATCTATAACATAACCTGTTTCAGGATCAATTTCTCCCGTAACACTTGCTATAAGTTCATAGTTATGACCATGAAAGTTAGGATTGTTACACAGACCAAAGACGGCATCGTTCTTTTCAAAACTCCAATCCTTTCTGTAGAGTCTGTGGGCTGCATTAAAATGTGCTTTTCTGTGTACCGTTACCTTCATGATTTTTTTATGTTTATAGATTCATAAAACTTATCAAAAATAATTTTAAACCAAGCTGTATAATTCTCTGGATGTAAAGTCATATCAACTTTAACGTCTTCCAAGTTCATCCATTTCCAATCAGCTACTTCATCTTCATTAATATTAGGCTCATTATTATAATACCCAATCATGATATGATCATATTCGTACTCGGTTAATCCGTTATCAAAAGGGGCTTTATATATAAACGAGATTGTTTCTTCTAATTCTGTTACAAACCCCATTTCCTCTTGTAATCGTCTTTTACCTGCTTCTAAATTAGATTCTCCTTCTCTTTGGTGACTACAACACGTATTGGTCCATAAACCTGGAGAATGATACTTGTGTAACGCACGTTGTTGAAGCATTAATTCGTTTTTATTATTGAAAACAAATACTGAAAATGCACGATGAAGTAAGGCTTTTTCGTGAGCTTCCATTTTTGGCATTATGCCAATTTGATTGTCGTTTTCATCAACTAGGATGACATGTTCTTCTATCATAAAGCAAAATTAACATCTAAAGGATTAAAAATGCTAAAGGATTTCATAAAAAATAGCCGTTTAAGAACTTAAACGGCTATTTTTTAATTTCATTCTATAAATCTTAATTAGTTATCGTCACAAGATTTACCATTTATACTTGTAATAATGAACTCGCTACGTCTGTTAAGTTGGTGTTCTTCTTCAGAACAACTAGATTCGTTTGTTGGTTCGCAACCACAATCGTTAACCAACTGAGATTCTCCATATCCTTTAGCCGTAAGTCTATCTGCAGCAATACCGTTATCGATTAAATACTGACGTGAGGACTTGGCTCTTCTATCTGATAGTTTCTCGTTATATTCTGCAGAGGCCCTACAATCTGTATGCGAACGAATATCAATGTTCATTGTTGGATACTTATTCAATACCGCTAATACTTTCTGTAATTCAATTTCTGCATCATATCTTATATTTGATTTATCAAAATCAAAATAGATAATCGGAATATCAAGAATCTTAGCTAAATCATCACATGGATTGATTTCTTGCACATCTCTTTCTAAAAGTAATTGCAATTGCAACTCTTGTTTTTTCTTAGGTGTTGTAAAACGCTTTTCGTCAGAGGCATAAGTTTCTTTCTCACCTCTTATAAGGTATTCCATCTCACAATCTAACTCAAACTCAAAAGCTGCGTCTTCTCCAACTGTTTTGCGCTCTATTTCGTTTCCGTTGCCATCAAATAGTATCACTGTAGCGTTAGGAATAAGTTCGTCTGTCTTTTTATCTTGAACAGTTCCGAACACCAATTGTTCGCACTCTGGTACTTCAAAAGTATAAATATCATCACTACCTTTTCCACCTTCTCGATTAGAACTAAAATATACACGCTTTGTTACCAAATTTTCATAATACCCAAAATCATCTGCAGAGCTATTGACTGGTTTTCCAACATTTTCGATTGGAAAATTTCTATTAGAACCTGACGCTACTTTTTGGTCTAATTCTTCAGATTTAAATACGTCTAAACCTCCTAAACCAGGAAAACCTGTTGAAGAATAGAACAAGTTACCACTAGTATCCATAAAAGGAAAAGACTCTTGCCCTTCAGTATTTATAGATGATCCTAAATTTTCTGGTTCGCCTAGAGTACCATCATCATTGACATCTACCACAAAAATGTCAGACTGTCCGTAGGTACCTGGCATATCAGAAGCAAAGTACAATCTTGTTCCTGTAAGGTTTAAGGTTGGATGGGCAACACTATAATCTTCGCTATTAAAATGAACTTTATGGATTTCGTCCCAAGTACCATCTTCACTTAAAGTTGCTCTATATAATTGCAATCTATTGATCCCTGTACCATCTTCTTTATACTTTAATCTGAAGAAATTATTTCTGGTAAAG
This sequence comes from Winogradskyella sp., assembly GCA_020435515.1. GTDB lineage: Bacteria > Bacteroidota > Bacteroidia > Flavobacteriales > Flavobacteriaceae > Winogradskyella. The sequence goes on from JAGQZO010000121.1 coordinate 9,412, forward strand.
AACATGTATTTACCATTTGGTGAAAACACGGCACTAGATTCGTGATACTTTGTATTAACTTTTCCTTCGATTTCTTTTACTTCTCCAAAACCATTTCCTGTTTTTTCCACAGAATATAAATCTAAATAAGGCTCTTCATTCCAACGGTATTTACGCCCACCACCTCTAGCCGATGCAAATACAATTCCGTTTTCGTATTCTGTAGTACCAAAATCCGAAAGTTCAGTGTTAATTTCTAAATTTTGAATCTCAATATCGTCTCGACTTTGCTCTTCAATATTAGACTTGTAGTCCACTTTAGAAAGAAAGGCTCTACCTCTCATATCTTCTGGCTTAAGTTCATTAAACTTCTTCATCCACTTATCGGATTCCTGGTAGTTTTCAATGCCTTTGAGAGCTAATGCATACCTAAAATAGTATTCAGGGTCAATAACCTCATTCATTGTAAATAACTCGCCATACCACTTTGCAGCATTCTCCATATCATTTCTAAAGTAATATGAATTTGCTAACTTCTGAAATAGGTCTGCAGACTTGTAACCCTTATTGGCGACTTCTAGAAGGACTTCACTTGTTTTTACGTATGCAAAATCTTTGTAATCGTCTTCAACGCTTTTTATTTTACCATTTTGAGCAAAGGCAGATAAGGCAAACATACCTGCACAAACTAAACTTATATATCTTGAAATTGTTCTCATAGTCTTATTTTTAGAAGAAACGAGGTGATAAAATTCTGCCTAATCGCTTCACTTCAAATCTTAAAGTTATTTCGTGAGTTCCACCATTATAGTTATTTAAACCTGTTGTGGTTAGATCATATCCGTAGCCAATAAACATTCCTGGCGTTGCTTGAAAACCTACGAGAGCACTCACAGAGTCATCCCATCGCCATGCCAAACCAGCTGTTAAATTCTTTTTATACCAGAAATTCGCGGATACATCAGCAATTAAGGGTGCACCAGAAACTCCTTTTACTAAGAATGCAGGTTTTAACTCTAAAGTTTCACTAAGGTTAAATACATAACCACCTATAGCATAGAAGTGCATGCGCTCTGTAGCTCTAGATTCTTGAAAATCGTCATAATGTTCGGTTTCTAAAAAGTTTGGCACAGCTAAACCTAAATACCATTTTCTGGTGTGCATATACAATCCTGCACCAACCATAGGTGAAATTAGATTTACGTTTTCATTGAATACGTTATCTGGATCTCGGAATCGTCCTTTACTCCAATCTAAATCTAACATATGTAATCCACCTTTTACACCGAACGATAATTTTAAATCATTAGCGTTTAAAGGAATGGTGTATGAAAAATTAGCATCAATAAAATTCTCTCTAGCAGGACCAAGTGCATCGCTTACAATATTTAGACCTAAACCTATACGTTCATTTCGTAAAGGTGAATGAATACCTAAAGATTGTGTTTGTGGTGCGCCATCTATACCAACCCATTGCGATCTATGCAATCCCACAACACTAAGTGTTTCTCTTTGACCTGCATAAGCAGGATTGACACTCAATGTATTGTACATGTAATGCGTGTATTGAGGGTCTTGCTGCGCATTTAAATTAGTTACTAATAGTGTAGTAAACACCATTAAAATTAAACTTGCTTTTGATAATTTACGTATCATCCTTCTGTCTTTTTTCTAAAGTTGTTTACTTATCTATTTATATATAGCCATCCTACTCTTGGTTCTGAACCATCACCTAAGTCTAGGACATAGTAGTATGTACCAACTGGTAATTCATCAGATTGACCAATGACTGCTCTTCCATTTGTAGTACCAGTCCAATCGTTTAGATATCCTCTCTTAGAATAAACTACATTACCCCATCTATTGTATACCTCTAACTTATTATTAGGGAATCGTTCTAAACAATCAATAATAAAGGTCTCGTTAACACCGTCACCATTAGGTGAGAATTCGTTGTAAATTGTCAAACAGATCGGATCGACAGCTGCCGAATCTTCGTTATTACTAGGGTTAACATCATCACCTCCATCGGCACTTGATACAAATGCTGAATTCAAATAATCACCAATACCTAGAACTTCCACCGTAATCTGAAGCATTTCTACCTGATCAGGATCAAGTTGTGCTATGGTCCATTCTCCATCAAATTCTGAATAAGTTCCTTCTGTTTCATCTATTAAAGGCTGCTGTGTCACTGGATCTACCGCAATAATATATCCGCTTGGAATTTCTTCACTAATAACAATATTAGTTGCAGTGACATTTCCAATATTAGCTACCTCTATCAAGAATACCACTTCATCTCCTACAGTAGGTTGTACACTAAGTGGTACAAATTGACCATTAACTAATGTTCCAACAGATTTGGTTACTTCTAAATCAAACAGAGAGTTTACTGGTGTTACTGTTGGATCATCTGGGTCACCATCACCATTGTTATCGGTGTCATTAGTGTCATTAGGATCATCGCTCGTATCTGTAACATCATCCGTTGGATCTCCTAAATCACCACCAGGACCTTCAGCACTTACAGTTGCAGAATTGGTTACAAAACCAGTATCTAAATCAACTTGAGTAATTTGATAGGTTGCTGTAAAGGTAGTACTATCAATTTCACCAGGCAGTAATTGAGCAATTGGCCCACCAACTAAATTTAGCCCTGGTAATAAATCTTCAACTTCAATATTAGTTAATGTCACATTACCAGTGTTTTCAACGATAAACACATATGAAATAAGATCATCTAAACTACCTTCAATACCATCACCGTTTGTATCTTCAAGAGGTAATGTTGTCTTAATAAGACTTATCATTGGTACTTGAACTATTTCAGTATTAGTTACATCATCTTGTGTATTACCATCTGTATCATCTCCATCATCACTATCATCAGATACACTACCTCCTAAAGGATCTGTTCCATTGGCAACAGCTTGATTTGTAACTATACCTGCATCAATATCAGCTTGAGTTAATGCATAAGTTGCTGTATAAACTATCGTTCCTGAACCTACAACCATATCCTCAAGATCTGCTTCACCATCTTCATCACTACCGCCACTTACGTATGTTGGTGTTGGCAAAACTCCTGTTCCTGTGAAGTCTGCAGCATCCTCAGTGACACTTACATCAAATAATGTTACATTACCTGTGTTAGTAACTGCATATGTATATGTGATAATATCACCTACATCAGCAACACCATCTGCTCCAGTATCTAAACTACTTGTCTTCTCAATATCCATACTTGGTGATTGTGGTACTGCAGTATCTGTTGGATCATCCGTACTAGTTGGATCCGTTGGGTCATCACTATCATCACTAACACCACCACCTAATGGGTCTGTACCCATAGCTATAGCTTGGTTAGTTACTATACCAGCATCAATATCTGCCTGAGTTAATGCATAAGTTGCTGTGTAAACTATTGTTCCCGAACCTACAATCATATCTTCTAGATCTGCTTCACCATCTTCATCACTACCACCACTCAAGTATATTGGTGTTGGTAGAGTACCCGTACCGGTGAAGTTAGCCGCTTCTTCAGTTACATTAACGTCAAAAATTGTAACATTACCTATGTTAGTAACTGTGTATGTATATGTTATAATATCACCAACAGTTGCTATACCATCAGCACCTAAGTCCAAACTACTCGTTTTATCTATAGATAATATTGGTAATTGTGGAATTACAGTATCTGTTGGGTCATCATTACTTGTTGGATCCGTTGGATCATCACTATCATCAGTAACTCCATCACCTAAAGGACCTGTTCCGCTAGCAAAAGCTTGATTTGTAACTATACCTGCATCAATATCAGCTTGAGTTAATGCATATGTTGCTGTGTAAACTATCGTTCCTGAACCTACAATCATATCTTCTAGATCGGCTTCACCATCTTCATCACTACCACCACTTACATAAGTTGGTGTTGGCAATACTCCTGTTCCTGTGAAGTCTGCAGCGTCCTCTGTAACATTTACATCAAATAATGTTACATTACCTGTGTTAGTAACTGTGTATGTATATGTTATAATATCACCAACAGTTGCTATACCATCAGCACCTAAGTCCAAACTACTAGTTTTCTCAATTGCTAACATTGGATCCTGTGAAATCGTGGTTTCCGTTGGGTCGTCCGCCGTGTTCCCGTCGGTATCGTCACCGTCGTCGCTCGTGTCGCTAACGTTAGTGCCCGCTGGACTGTCCCCGTCCGCTACTACACTGTTGCTAACGCCTCCCGCATCCACATCGCTCTGCGTGACCACATAGGTCGCCGTATAGGTCGCCGTTTCACCGACTTGTAGGGTCCCTTCTGGACTGCCAAGGTCTGCACCCACGAACGTTGGGCCGGTCAGGGCCAGTGGGTTGCCGTTGCCATCTACAAACGTATCTGTTAAGGCCACGTTCGTCAAGGTCACGTTGCCCGTGTTCTCTACCGTGATCGTATAGGTCAGCTCGTCTCCTAAGCTCGCTCCGGCTGGTAGCACATCATTGCTGATTGCTACAACCTTAACGGCTTCTATACTTGGTGACTCTATTCCGTTTACAGTTTCACTCTCATCATTATCAACAGGAGTGTCACCTGAACCATCATTTGTTGTATCGGCTGAACCATCAGCTTCAGCTGTATTGGTATAAAAACCATTATCTAAGTCTGCTTGAGTTACTGTATGAGATACTGTGTATGTCCATGTTTCACCAACATCTAAAACTCCATCATCATTACCTGGAGCATCTACACCTCTAACTGGTGCTGCATCTGCTGTGGTATCGACCATTGTTGGACTGTAAACATCAACATTACCACTATTAGTTAATGTTATTGTATAATTAATTACTTCACCAACAGCACTATATTCTGTTGTTAAAGCATTTCCGTCTATATCTGCAAATGTTTTAACAGTTGTAATGCTAGGATTAATAACACAACTTGTTGCTATACCAGGATCAGTGACAGCTGCATTAGTTCCTAAAGAATAATCTACACCTGCTTCTGTAACTAACCCATTATTTGCATCTACTGAGGCAGGATCTGGTTCACCAAATTGTCCACCATCAGAACCTGAAACAAATGGATTATCATAAGCTTCATTTGCATCTGGACAACCATCACCATCACTATCCGTGTTTTGAAAATCGAAACTTCCATCTGTTAATGTGTCTACTGGTGTCGTTGCTTGTGCTGTATCATCTGCACCATTTCCATCTCCATCATTGAAACCCGTATCATTAGAATCCAAAACTCCATCATCATTAGTATCTAAAACACCATTTCCTGCTTCATCTACATCATAAATTCCGTCATTATCAGAATCTAAATCGACAACATCATTAACACCATCACCATCTGTATCTAGCACGAGGCAATATTGCATTTCATAGAATTGCAAATCTACATTTTCGAATTCGTCACCATCTTGTTGACCAACTGTCACAATGATTTCCGTAACAGGCCCAAGAACTGATATATTTATACTGTTTGCTGGAGCAGCAGTATCTGCAGAAGCACCTGTAACAGCACTTTGATTGGCAATTGTTAAACCACCACCAACATTGATATCAGACAAATTAACAGGTACATTATCCGATCCATTTGTTGCTATAAAATCAGCTCTTTCAAAATCTCCCAGTCCGCCTAATTTAAAATTAACATTGTATACCGGTTGACTGAATGTGAAATAAAATCTAACTGTTTCACCTACTGGATAGTTTGTTCCATCTGCTACTATATTGATGTATTCTCCGTCTGGTAAAATACTAGGATTATTTTGATTTGAAACACCAGTAAGGTTCCAAGCTGAACCTCCAAAGGGTTCATATCCGAAAGTTACACTAGCACCACCATAAGCATATACATTAGGTATAAATTCTGGATTAAAATTTGATCCTGTATTATCCGCAAAAGTTTGACCTAAAGCAATTGGACCAGGAGAACAATCTTGCTCATAAATATTTAGTACACCGTCATTGTCATTATCTTCATCACATATATCAGAAATTCCATCACCATCTGTATCTGTATTTCCTGAAGAAATTGCATTACAAGGATCACAAACCGTGTTTATAGTTGGATCAGTTACAGATGGATTGGTACCTATATCATAATTTACTATTCTACCTAAATCTACCAGTCCAGAAGCATCTACATTTGCGGGATCTGGAAATCCGAATTGCCCACCATCGATACCTGCAGCAGTGACATATCCATATGCTTCATTTGCATCTGGACAACCATCTCCATCACTATCCGTGTTTTGATAATCGAAACTACCGTCGTTTAAGGTATCTATTGGAGTGATTCCTGTTCCTGCTGTTGAAGGTATACCTGTTATAGGGTCTACAATACCATCAGCCATACCATCATTATTCGCATCTACACCACCTACTTCATCTACATCATAAATACCATCATTGTCTGAGTCTAAATCAACAATATCATTAACGCCATCACCATCAGTATCAATACCAAGGCAATATTGCATTTCATAAAATTGTAATTCGACATTATCGGCTTCATCTCCATCTTGTTTACCAACAGTTACAACTATTTCTGTAACAGGGCCTTGAACCTGAATAGCAATACTATTTGAAGGCGCATTTGCATTTGCTGATGCACCAGTAACAGCACTCTGACCATTTATAGTAAGGTTAGCTCCTACATTTATATCAGTAAGAATGACAGGCACGTTATCAGAACCATTGGTTGCAAAAAAATCTGCTCTATCAAAATCATCAAGACCACCTAATTTAAAATTGACATTATAAACCGGTTGGGTAAATGTGAAATAATATCTGACAACATCGTTTCCTGGATAGGTTGTACCGTCTGCTATTGTATTAATATATTCTCCATCAGGTAAAATGGCAGGGTTATTTTGGCTTGTAACACCACTGAGGTTCCATGCAGAACCTCCATATAGCTCATAACCAAAAGTTACGCTTGCACCACCATATGCATAAACATTAGGGATAAACTCAGGATTAAAATTTGATCCTGTATTGTCAGAGAATGTCTGACCCAAAGCCAATGGTCCAGGAGCACAATCAATATCATTACTATCTAAGATACCATCATTATCATCGTCTTGATCGCAATAGTCACTAATACCATCACCATCAGTATCTAAGTTACCAGAGGCTACAGCATCACATAGGTCTATATTCGCAACAACAATAGTTGCTATTGCTGTATCACATACTGTATTATCTGCTTGCAAGCATATAGTATATTCTACAAAATATGTTCCATTAGGTGTATTAGTTGGTACAACTATAGTACCATTGTTATTTATATTAACACCTGTCATACCTCCGTCATTACTGATGCTAATATTATTTGATATATTAGCATTTGTAGCAGCTACACCATTTGCTAAATCAGTACCATTACCATTATCCGCAAATACAGTAGCTGTTGTTGATCCGACTATCAAACTATTAATTGGTGTTGCAGAAAAATCATCATCATTAGCAGTAATTGTAAGACAACCTGTAGTAATAGAATTATCTGTAACCGCAGCATTTGTCCCTAAAGAATAGTCTACACCTATCTCTGTAACAAGTCCGTCAGCATCTACTGATGCTGGGTCTGGTTCACCAAATTGCCCATCATCTGATCCTGCCGCAGTATTACTACCATAAGCTTCATTGGCATCTGGACAGCCATCGCCATCGCTATCTGTATTTTGAAAATCGAAACTTCCATCACTACCTGTATCTATAGGTGTAGTAGCTTCTGCAGTGTCATCTGCACCATTACCATCTCCATCGGCAAAACCAGCATCACCACTATCTATAACACCATCATTATTTGTATCTAAAGTTCCATTACCTACTTCATCTACATCGTAAATACCATCGTTGTCAGTATCTAAATCTAAATAGTCTGGAACACCATCACCATCTGTATCCGTTGGGTTAGTGGATGGATCATTGTCCAAGTCTAAATTTTCGTCTTCTATACTGTCTAAAATACCATCATTGTCATCATCTACATCACAAATATCGCTTACATTGTCACCATCATTATCAGGATTACCTGAGGCTAGTGCATCACAAGGGTCAATAACAGTTACTGTTAATGCTGCCTGATTAGAAACCGCAGGTTGAGCTGTACCGTCTAAAATGTAATCATCTTGAACAGTGTAATTTAAAGTTGCTATACCTGTAAAACCAGTTGCAGGAGTAAATGTTACATCTCCACTAGCATTTACAGTCCAAGTACCTTGAGCATTTGTAATTGAATTTTGAATACCTGCTGTTAAGACATCCAAATCTACAGTAGCATCATCTATATTACCATCAAAATCTATATCTGTGCTAGTAACATTAAATGTTACAGATGTGTTTAATATTGTTGTGTCTGAATTATCATCAGCAAAAGGTGCTGTATTTACTGCATTTAACGTTACGGCTAAATTCACTGATTCTAAATTAGCAGAGTTATTACCCATATCATTTCCAGGAAAAAATGTGAATTGCATAGTGGTATTATCTGCTACGAAACGTGCCACAGTAGTTCCCCAAACCTCTTGAGTTACAGGGGTTATACTAACTCTTGGATATGTCCCAACCTGATAATCGAAAAAATTGATGTACTGAGGTGCATAAGTTGGAGTTGTTGCAGACATTGAGTAAATTATCACTTCATAAGTTCTACCCACAGTTAAGCCTCCAATATTTGTACCTATCGATTCTTCAACCGCTAGAGAACCCACATCCCTAATAGTAATCCAGTTAGAGTCGCCATTCGGAGGCAACGGAACTGGAGCACTATTCCAAGCTTCTCCAGCACCTAATCCTCCACCTGGTCCTGCAACAGTATTAGCGCTAGACACATCTGGAGTTCCTCCTAAATCGAACCATCCGGGAGGTGCACAATTGCCACAGTTAGTAGTACCATTAGTTGGTGAAATAGTTTGACCAAATGATAATTGGGTAAAGATTATAAATATAAAAGCTAATTGAAGAATTAGAGAATTCTTCATACACGAGAATCGAGTAGAGATTTTCATATTATTATATAGTTGATGTATAATTCAAATTCTATTAAATCGACAAAATCGCTTTGTCGATAAAATGCAAATATATTCGACAAAGCGTAAAAAACAAATTTTTTGTAAGATTTTTACATACAAAATCTTACTTATATTTCTGTATATCGTTTTAGGACACTAAAAAATGTCTCGATGTCACATAAAAAAACTAAATAAATCTAAGTGAAGAGATTCGCTATTAATCAACTTCGGGGCTTATTTAGTAAGAAAATTAATCCTAAAATTTTCTTAATGTAAAAATACTAAAAGAAACATTAAATTTCTCTCGAAAGATAAATACAAAAATTAATAAATCGTTAATCTTCTATTTCTCTTTTAGTTGAACGACAAATAAAATAAGTTGAGTGGAGTTTCTGGTTCGACGAACTGCAAATTTTTATTATCAAGTTGGTAGTAATTGTTATTTTTGCACCTTTAAATATTATATGAGTTTTAGAGAAGAAATAAATAGAAGACGAACATTTGGAATTATATCGCATCCAGATGCTGGTAAAACTACATTAACAGAAAAACTATTACTTTTTGGTGGGGCTATACAAGAAGCTGGTGCCGTAAAAAGTAATAAAATAAAGAAAGGTGCTACTAGTGACTTTATGGAGATTGAGCGCCAACGTGGTATCTCTGTAGCGACTTCGGTTTTAGCATTTGAGTATAACGGTATTAAGATTAATATTCTTGATACTCCTGGTCATAAAGATTTTGCCGAAGACACCTTTAGAACTTTAACAGCAGTAGATAGTGCAATTGTAGTTATTGATGTAGCTAAAGGTGTTGAGGAGCAGACCGAAAAACTGGTTGAAGTTTGTAGAATGCGCAACATCCCAATGATTGTATTCATCAACAAACTAGACCGTGAAGGTAAAGATGCTTTTGATTTATTAGATGAAGTCGAACAAAAACTAGGCCTAAAAGTCACTCCTTTGAGTTTCCCAATAGGTATGGGTTATGACTTTAAAGGCATTTACAATATTTGGGAAAAGAACGTTAATCTTTTTAAAGATGACAGTAAGCAACATATTAATGATACCGTAG
>JAGQZO010000122.1:0-1857 GCA_020435515.1 Winogradskyella sp.
TCAATCACATAATAGAGTTCTGCATCAACTTTTGGCATCTCTCTATTGTTGTCTTGCATGTAGAAGTTTTCGGTTTTTTGAAGCAGTTGTTTTACGCCTTCTTCACTCAAAAACTTAATTAATGCTTTATTCTTTGGAATACCTCTGTAAACTCGTAGAAGTTGAAAACCTCCTTCTTTGGTATCTCCTTCGGCTATTAATTTTTTAGCCTCGGCTAAAACTCCAACTAAGTATTTACGTTGTACATCGACAATCTGACTCACTTTTGGTTTTAACACATCAAATTCATGTTCTTCACCTTTTGGAATAGGACCAGAGATGATTAATGGTGTACGCGCATCATCAATTAATACCGAATCCACCTCATCGACGATAGCGTAGTGATGTGGACGTTGTACTAAATCTTCTGGCGAATGTGCCATGTTATCACGCAAATAGTCAAAACCAAATTCGTTATTGGTTCCGTAAGTGATGTCGGCATTGTAAGCTTTGCGACGTGCATCTGAGTTGGGTGTATGATTATCTATACAATCTACGCTTAGGCCATGGAATTCGAAGATTGGCGCCATCCAAGCGCTATCACGTTTTGCTAAATAGTCGTTTACCGTTACAAGGTGAACACCTTTACCAGCTAAAGCATTTAAATATACAGGAAGGGTAGCCACTAAGGTTTTACCCTCTCCAGTTTGCATCTCAGCAATTTTTCCTTGGTGCATGGCAATACCACCAATCAACTGCACATCATAATGAATCATATCCCAAGTGATAGGCTTACCAGCTGCGTCCCAAGAGTTCGCCCAGATAGCTTGGTCACCATTTAAAGTCACATAATCTTTTGCTCCAGACACTTCTCTATCAAAAGCATTGGCAGTTACCGGAATTTCCGTATTGTGCACAAAACGTTTTGCAGTTTCTTTCACTACGGCAAAAGCTTCCGGCAAGATGTCGTTAAGGACACTTTCTGTAACTTCGTATATTTCATCTTCTATTTTATCGGCTTCTTGGTAGATATCTTCACGCTCATCAATATCTTCCGTATTTTCGGCTTTTGCTAGAAGTTCACTTTGTTTTTCGAGAAGAGGTTGACGTGCTTCAGCAATTTTTTCTTTGAACTCAATGGTCTTTGCTCTAAGCTCGTCATGAGATAAGGCTTCAAGAGCCTGTTCAAAGGTTTTTATTTTGTCTACGATTGGTTTAATGGCACTAACGTCTTGTTTAGATTTGTCTCCTACAAATACCTTTAGTACTTTATCTAATATGCCCATTTTATGTGTTTTGTCTTAGATTGATTGGTGTTCAATCCGTGTATTAATTTCAGTAAAAATTTATTGGCTTAATAGCCATTAAGGTCTCTCGTTTAAGAGAATCCGAAAATAAAAAAAAGTCTCTCAGTTAAGGTAACGCAAGAGACTTTTTTTGTGATTTTATTATATCTTAATATTCATCCTCGTTCCAGAGGTAATCTTCATCAGTTGGATAGTCTGACCAAATTTCTTCAATAGAATCGTAAGAATCTCCTTCGTCTTCTATCGCTTGTAAATTTTCTACAACTTCCAGAGGTGCTCCAGTTCTAATGGCGTAATCTATAAGCTCATCTTTTGTCGCTGGCCAAGGTGCATCACTTAAATATGATGCTAATTCTAATGTCCAATACATTTGCGTTGTGGGTTTTAATTTTTTGCAAAAATAATTTTTTAGCTGAATTATTCAAGAAAAAAGTAAATTAATTATTCATTATAAAAAAGAACGTGTTGTCTTAAACTTCATTAAACCTAAATGTTGCATCATTGAGGCTTAATTACTGAATAAAATAAGACTAAGATTCTTTTTTAGGAATCCACTTTATTTCTTCAGCTT
>JAGQZO010000122.1:1996-2669 GCA_020435515.1 Winogradskyella sp.
CGTGCTATGTGACAGAATGACACGGTTTGGTGACCTCCAGGTAACACAAAATGTGTCATAGGAGGTAAACTGGCTTCCATGGCATCCATTTCTTTTTCCAAACGTTCTATATCTTCATTGGATATTTTAGGAATTTTTAAGCGCTGCTCACCATTTTTTAATGTGGCTTTTTCAGGATCGGTTGCTAAAATTGCACCAACAGTAAATAAACGATCTTGAATGTGCATCAAGGTGTTTTTATACAATTGGTCAATATCTTGGTCTCTTATAAGACCTATATGAGAGTTAAGCTCGTCAATGGTGCCATAACTTTCTATGCGAATATGATGCTTAGGAACACGTGTACCGCCAAATAGAGCAGTGGTTCCTTTATCTCCTGTTTTTGTGTATACTTTCATAAAAACAAAGTTACAAGTTAAAAATGGTAATGTAAAAAGTTGGTGGAATTGTTTAACTGTTGAAGTGTTGAAGTGTGTAACTGTATACTTGTTGAAAAGTTAATTGATTAAATTGCGTTTAAGTTTTTAGACTGTTAGCTTCACTAATCACTAATCACTAATCACTAATCACTAATCACTAATCACTAATCACTAATCACTAATCACTAATTATAAGTATCACTTTCAACCACACCATCACGTAAACGAATCACTCGTTTTGCATGAGCAGCAAT
>JAGQZO010000122.1:2752-3006 GCA_020435515.1 Winogradskyella sp.
TCCAACGAAGTTTTAGAATCTAAGTTACCCGTAGGCTCATCGGCTAAGATAATAGATGGTTTATTAACCAGAGCTCTGGCAACAGCAACACGTTGGCGTTGTCCACCAGAGAGCTGATTAGGTTTGTGGTCCATACGGTCTGCTAAACCAACATCGGTTAAAACTTCAGAAGCTCTATCAACACGTTCTTTTTTAGAAGCACCTGCATATACCATTGGTAAGGCTACATTGTCTAAAGCTGTAGTTCTTGGTAG
>JAGQZO010000122.1:3093-23858 GCA_020435515.1 Winogradskyella sp.
CCATTAAGATTGTAAGTACCTGCCGTTGGAGTGTCTAGGCAACCCAAAAGATTCATAAGCGTAGATTTACCAGAACCCGATGGTCCCATGATGGCAACATACTCACCTCGTTTAATATCTAAATCTATGCCTTTTAGAACGTGTACGGTTTCTTGCCCTAATTTAAAATCTCTGATAATGTCTCTAATTTCAATGACGTTGTCACTCATAATTGAATTGTCTTGGTTGCTTAATATACCTGCAAGATACAGGAATTTACAGTTAATAAGACGTTAAAACCTTAAGGTTGTTACAATCTAATTTTAAAATGTTCCTTGGCTTGCTCTTTTCTAAAAAACACAAAACCCAAATGGAAACAATCTACCGTTACTGTTACCATCTTATGAGACTTAATATATTCCCAAGCTTCAGTCATTTCCTTTGACCAATAGATATCATCAAAAATAAAAATAGAATCGTTATGTGCTTTAGGTAAAAGTGTTTCAAAATATTGAATAGTGGCTTCTTTGTTATGATGACCATCAAAATAGATACAATCAAATTGAGTTTCATCTAAACTTTTAATTTCAGAAGAAAATGCACCTATTTTGAAGTTGATATTAGAAACATCCAAATTATGAAATAGAGATTTTGTAAAGTTTGAGGTGTTCTTACAACCTTCGATTGTTGTAATTTTTGAATCTTTATTTGCTAAAGCAAAAGCGTAAGTTCCCATTCCTAATGATGTGCCTAACTCTAAAACAGAGTCTAATTTGAAAAATTTAGCAATACGATATAAAAGTTTGGCTTCTTTTTTAGAACTGCTAGAAGTCTTCACCATTTTACTAACTTTTCGAACTTTATTGTCTAGAATTTTTGAGCCTTCCCCTAAATCGGTTACTTGAAGCTTTTCTTTTGATTTTTTCAGTGTTTTTCTATAATTCTGAAGTTTTTTATAAGCGTCGTACTTATTCTTGTCATATAAACATTTAGTTACAAACTGATACACAAATGGCGAGTGCACACCATGCTGGTTGGTGGAACTAAATAGAAATTTTATGTAAGAAATCAGTTGGTACATTTATCCCTCTAATCTTTCAGCCAATTCAAACCAACGTAGTTCTTTTTCTTCAATGTTATCGATAATGACTTGAAGCTCTTCGGAGAGTTTGTTGATGTCGTCTTGAGATAAATCTGGATTGTTAAATTTAGCTTCTAACGCTTTTTTGTCTAATTCTAGCGCGCGAATTTTAGACTCTAAATTTTTGTACTCTTTTTGTTCATTATAAGAAAGCTTTGTGGCTTCGTTTTGTTTGATTGCCTTTGTGTTATCAGCTTTTTCTACTTCTTCTATTTGTTTTGGCTGACTGTTGTCATAAGCCCTAAAGTCTGAGTAATTACCTGGAAAATCTTCAATATTACCATCGCCTCTAAACACAAAAAGATGGTCTACAATTTTATCCATAAAGTAACGGTCGTGCGACACAACTAAAAGTACTCCCGGAAAATCCATGAGGAAATCTTCGAGCACATTGAGCGTTACGATATCGAGGTCGTTTGTAGGCTCATCGAGAATTAAAACATTAGGATTTTGAATTAATACTGTACACAAGTATAAGCGTTTTTGCTCGCCACCACTTAACTTTTCAACAAAATCATATTGTTTTTTTCTATCGAAAAGAAAGCGTTCTAAAAGTTGTTGGGCACTAATTTGTCTGCCTTTAGCTAAAGGAATATAATCACCATATTGGCGGATAACATCAATAACTTTTTCTTCTGGTTTTATGGTGATGCCACTTTGCGTGTAGTAACCAATTTTTACAGTTTCTCCAATAACTATTTTACCAGCATCAGCATTTAGGCTACCGGTTAGTAGGTTGAGGAAGGTTGATTTTCCAGTTCCATTTTTACCAATGATACCAATACGTTCTCCTTTTTTAAAGGTGTAATCAAAACCATCCAAGATTTTTTTGTCTTTAAAGGCCTTAGACACATTATGGAATTCTATGATTTTACTACCAAGGCGTTCCATATTAATTTCTAGTTGGACTTCATGATCTTTTCTGCGTTGGTGGGCTTTCTTTTTTATCTCGAAAAAGTCATCAATCCTGCTTTTGGATTTTGTGGTACGTGCTTTGGGTTGGCGACGCATCCAATCAAGTTCCTTTTTGTACAGTTGTTTGGCTTTGCCAACCTCTGTAGTTTCATTCTCTATACGCGCTTCTTTCTTTTCTAAATAGTAGGAATAATTGCCTTTGTAAGTGTATAATTGGCTGTGGTCTAATTCTATGATTTCGTTACAAACACGCTCCAAAAAATAACGGTCGTGCGTGACCATAAATAAGGTTTGCTGAGTTTTTGCAAAGTAATCCTCGAGCCACTCAATCATTTCTAAATCGAGATGGTTGGTAGGCTCATCTAAAATGAGGATGTCTGGTTTGCTCAACAAGGCCTGTGCCAGAGCAAGTCGTTTGCGTTGACCACCAGAAAGCGTGCTCACTTTTTTTGATAAATCATTGAGCTTTAATTGTGATAGGATTTGTTGGTACTGCGTTTCAAACTCCCAAGCATTATGTCTGTCCATTGCCTCAAAAGCCAATTGGTAAGCCTCGGTATCTTCTGGATTTTTTAGAGCTTTTTCGTAGGCTTCAATAACTTTTAGAATTGGAATATCCGATGTAAATATGGTTTCTTCAACAGTAAGCTTGTTGTCTAATTCTGGTTCCTGATCTAAAAATGCTAGGCGAAGTCCATTTCTAATGACAACCTGTCCTTCATCTGGAGTGTCTTTTCCGGCAAGAATGTTTAGTATAGAAGTCTTTCCACTTCCATTTTTTGCCACAAATGCTATCTTCTGATCTTTATGAATACTGAATGATAAATTTTGGAAAAGCACAAGCTCTCCATAAGACTTTGATATGTTTTCTACGTTGAGGTAATTCACGCTAATTTTTTTACAAAGAACGAAATAAACCAAAAACAAACCTAATAGTTTTGATATTGGTGTTGATGCGTTATATTTGTCAGTAAACATCTATAATACCTATGAGAAGCATCAAGCTTTTGATTATTGTTCTTAGCTGCATTTTTATCTCTTCATGTATTCCGCATAAAGACACAATTTATCTTCAAAATAAAGAAAATGGAATCAATGATACGATTCCTTATAATCTGTCTGAGGTACAAAAACCCTATCGTGTTCAGATTGATGATATTTTAAACATCAGGATAAAGGTTTTGGATCAGGATAATGCACAAATTTTTAATCCAATAGGAGACGGTAATCTTAACGCAAGTAGTGCCGAACGAGCTTATTTTGATGGCTTTACGGTTGATTTGCATGGAAATGTAAGAATCCCTGTTTTGGGTGATCTTAATGTTTTGGGATACACAACTGCTGAAATAGAAGAAACTATTAAGAACAAGTTGCTAGAAGAACAATTTAAAGAAACTGCTAATATCTTTGTTACGGTGAAGTTGGCTGGTTTGAGATATACTGCTAATGGAGAAATTGGAAAACCAGGAACCATAACTTTGTTTAAAGAACGTGTAAATATTTTTGAAGCAATAGCTAATGCAGGTGAAATTCCATTAACGGGCAATAGAAAGGATGTTTTAATTATACGTCAGTATCCTCAGGGTCAGAAAATTCATCATTTAGATCTAACCGATATCAATGTGATGAAATCACCTTATTACCATATTCAGCCAAATGACATGATTTATGTTAAGCCATTAAAACAGAAATCTATTGGTACAGGCGAAACAGCTGTATCTAGTATTTCTACTATCGCAACAATTGTCTCATTGGCAGCAACCACTATTTTACTTTTTACAAGATTATAGAAATGGATTATAAAGATTATGAAGATATTGACGAGTTAGAATCGCAACGTGTAGGTTTTGATTTTAAAGGGTTCTTGTTTAAGGCTCTAAATCTTTGGAAACTCATATTATTTTCTATAGGCGTTGCTCTCATTATAGCTTATTTTATTAACGTTAGAAAGCAAAACATATACCGTTTAGACTCTTTGATTACCGTAAATAATGATCAAAATCCCTTTTTTACCGCTAATACAAGTATATCTTTTAATTGGGGAGGCGTTTCGGGTAAAGTAGGTAGTATATTAACAGAAATTAAAACCAGAACTCACAATGAATTGGTTGTAGACTCTCTAGAATATTACAAAGAATACTTGGTAGAGGGTAAGTATCATTTATTAGATATATACAAAGATGCACCTTTTGAAGTATTTACAGACAAGTCAAAACCTCAAGCCTTAGGAATACCAATTGGTATAAAAATAATCAACAATTCTACCTTTGAATTATTTTATGAATTTGAAAATGATAAAGTTGTAGGTCAGTTTTATGAATCTAAAAATAAGATTTCAATAAATGTTGAACCTGGTGAGTTTAGAAAACAGTATCAGTTTGATGAAGTCATTAACCAACCTTTCTTTAACGGAAAAGTTAGCCTTAAACCAATTGCAGATATACCTCATAACAAGATCTTTTTCATAAGATATTTGAATTTTGACTCTGTTGTAGATCACTATAAAAATGATATAAACATAGAGCCTTTTTCTAATGATGCGTCTTCGGTCTTAAGATTGTCGCTAATAGGTAAGAACAAATCGAAAATAGTAGATTATCTCAATGCAACCTCTGCAATTTTAAGTAGGACAGAACTAGAACGCAAAAATCTATACGCCACCAATACAATAAAATTTATAGATAGTAGCCTTGGGTCAGTTAACAACGATTTAAAAGCTGTTACAGATGAGATGAATGAATTTAGAAAAGCTAACAAGGTGTTTAATGTAGAAGAGGAAATAACGCAAAAATCAGAACAGCTAAAAGAGTATGATAAAGAAAAACTGATTGAGCAATCTAAACTGAATTATCTCATAACACTCGAAAATTATCTCAAATCTAAAAATGATTATAGCAATATTGCTGCACCATCATCAGTTGGTATTGATGAGGTAAATATACTGTCCAGCGTTAGTAGAATTATAGCCCTTTCAGTAGAGCGAAAGAATTTAGAATATTCTACCAAAGAGGGCTCAATACTTTTTGACGAGCTAGATCGGCGAATAGATACCGAGAAAAGTGTTTTGTTGGAAGCCATTGATGTAACAAGACAAACCATAGGGATTCAGTTAAATACCATAAGTAGGAAGATAGCTAATTTAGAGTCTGACCTTATAGGTTTGCCTAAAGACCAACAAGAATATTTAAAAATTCAGCGCAAATTAGACTTAAGCAGAGAGGCTTATGATATTTATCAGGAAAAACGTGGTGAAGCCGCCATTGTAAAGGCAGCAAATGTTTCGGATATTACAGTTATAGATGAAGCAAAGGATATTGGTAATGCACCTATTGGACCTAAGAAGTCTCTTAATTATATGATGGCTCTAATGATTGGGTTCTTTTTGCCAATGTTTTTGATTTTTGTGATTTATTTATTGGATACTACCATACATGGTTCGGATGAAATTATGAAAATGTCCAAAATACCGATTTTGGGACTCATAGGTAAATATCGTTATAAAAACAATCTTGTATCTTATGAGAAACCAAAATCGGCAGTTGCAGAATCTTTTAGGGCCATACGGTCTAGCTTGCAATTTATTTTTAAAAATAATCCTTCAAATACAAGAGCAAATACATTGATGATTACCTCTTCGGTAAGTGGAGAAGGAAAAACCTTCACTTCTATAAATATAGCAACAGTTTATGCGCTCTCAGGGAAGAAAACGATTTTGCTAGGATTGGATCTACGTAAACCCAAAATTTTCGATGACTTTAATATTACCAATGAAAAGGGAATTGTTAACTACCTCATAGGGGATAGCGAACTCGAAGAAATTATAACAAATACACACATTGAAAATTTAGATTTAATAACCTCAGGACCCATTCCTCCAAACCCCTCAGAATTATTAATGGGAGTGAAATTGAGAGAAATGATATTCTCATTAAAAAACCAGTACGATATCATTATTTTAGATACACCACCTCTTGGTTTAGTAACAGATGCATTAGAGTTGACACAATATGCTGATGCCACAATTTTTATGGTTAGACTGGACTACACCAAAAAGGGGATGCTTCAATTGGTTAATGCCAAACATAGAACAGGAGAATTAAAGAATATAAGCTTTGTTCTTAATTTTTATAAGCATAAGAGTAATCATAATTATGGCTATGGTTATGGCTATGGTTATGGGTACGGTTATGGCTATGGTGTTTATGGTAATACTTATCATGAAAGAGACAATCAATCTTTTATAAAGAAGGCTAAAAACTTTTTTAGACGTTTATAATCTTCTTAAATCTTAGATTTTGATTACAAAGAAACAACTCAGGACAAAAAGGATATTTGATATTGTTTTAGTTTTACTATTGTTGCCATTTTTAATTTTTCCAATCATTGTTTTGATAGTAATCGCTACAATAGATACAAGGAAATTTGGTGTTTTCACTCAAAAAAGAGTAGGGCAATATGGTAAACTGTTTAAGATTCTTAAGATTAGGACACTCAAAGAAGGAGTACATCAATTAGGACATTTGGATAAAAGTGCAACCACTTTTGGTAAGTTTTTAAGGCAAACCAAATTAGACGAACTTCCTCAACTTTTTAACGTACTCAAAGGAGATATGAGTTTTGTAGGTCCCAGGCCCGATGTTCAGGGTTTTGCAGATGAATTAGAAGGAGATGACCAAATTATATTACAAGTAAAGCCAGGCATAACTGGAGAAGCTACACTTAAATATAAGTATGAAGAATTATTATTAGAGGAACAGGATGATCCAGACCTTTATAACAAAACAATTATTTGGGTTGATAAAGTCAAAATCAATAAAAACTATGTTAATAACTATAGTTTTTATTTTGATTTGAAGCTCATTTTAAAATCTATTTTAGATAAATGATAAGTACGGAAGACAAAATAACAATCATTGGATTAGGCTATGTAGGTTTACCTCTTGCAGTTGAATTTGCAAAACAATTCTTTGTGGTTGGTTTTGATATCAATACACAGAGAATAAATGAGTTAAATTCTGGTATAGATAAAACATTAGAAGTTGATAACGATAATCTTAAGTCTGTTCTAACAACGGATTTAGGCGCTAATAAAGGATTATACATTACCGATAATATTAACGCACTTTCGGTTGCAAACATTTACATCGTAACTGTTCCTACACCTACAGACAAACTTAAGCGCCCTGTTTTTGCACCACTTATAAAGGCTAGTGAAACAGTTGGTAAAGTGCTTCAAAACAATGATATAGTCATTTACGAATCAACTGTATATCCAGGGGCTACAGAAGAGATTTGTGTTCCAGTATTAGAAAAAATATCAAATCTAAAGTTTAACAAAGATTTTTTCGTGGGTTACTCGCCAGAGCGTATCAATCCCGGAGATAAGGAACATACCGTAACCAAGATTCTTAAAGTTACCTCTGGCTCTACACCAGAGATAGCACAAAAGATAGACCAGCTCTATAAAAAAATTATTACAGCAGGAACCCATTTGGCACCATCTATAAAAGTTGCTGAAGCTGCAAAGGTTATAGAGAACTCTCAGCGCGACATCAACATTGCATTTGTAAACGAATTATCAAAAATCTTTAGACTATTAAACATCGATACTAAAGCTGTTTTAGAAGCAGCAGGAACCAAATGGAATTTTTTGAAATTTTCACCAGGACTGGTCGGTGGACACTGTATAGGTGTTGATCCTTACTATTTAGCACAAAAGGCTATAGAATCTGGACATAATCCTGAAATTATCTTGGCCGGACGTAAAATGAATGATAGTATGGGAAGCTATATAGCTACCGAGACTATTAAAATGATGATTAGTAAAGGTGCTACAATTAAAGGTTCTAATGCTTTAGTTTTGGGTATAACATTTAAAGAAAATTGCCCGGATATACGAAACTCTAGAGTTATAGATATTATAGAAGAATTGCAATCCTATCACGTTAATGTGGATGTTTTTGATCCTTGGGCTTCTGAAGAAGAAGTGAAGCATGAGTACAACCTAGATTTAAAAACATCCGTTTCAGATTTGAAACCTAATTATGATGCCATCATTTTAGCGGTGTCTCATAAGGAGTTTTTAGAGTTATCTCTCAAAAATCTAAGATCGGATACAAGTGTTGTTTTTGACGTAAAGTCTCTATTGCCAAAAGAAACAGTAGATGCTCGTCTTTAATTAAAAAACTTTTATGTACTCAAATCAATACCATACCGAAGATTTATCAGAGTTAAGTTTTTTGGTTACAGGAGGTACGGGCTTTATAGGCTCTAATATTGTAGAATACTTATTAAAGTATGGTGCAAAAAGGTTAGAGTTTTAGATAATTTTTCTAATGGCTATCGCAAAAATTTGACTGAGTCTATGAATCATCCTTCTTTTGGATTAATAGAAGGAGGTATCAGGGATTATACCTTTGTAGATAATGCAGTGCAAGCTAATATTAAAAGATTCTTCGTGCCTAAAGAAGCGGCCAAAGAAGTGTTTAATGTGGCCTGCGGAGAACGTATCTCGGTAAATTATCTTCGGGACTCTTTGAAAGTTGTAGCAGATTCTAACTTTGAAGCAGTTTATGGACCACCTAGGCAAGGTGATGTAAGAGATTCCTTTGTCAATATATCTAAAGCAGAAAAGCTATTAGGTTATAAGCCACAGTACACCGTTAGAGAAGGCTTAAAGATTACTTGGGATTATTTTAATCAATAAAATTAGTTTTGGACACTTTGTGTTTGCCAAAAAAAAGTATATATTTAATCATTAATAAACAATTCAAGTCTATTATATTCCCTAAGTATATAGGTCTTTAATATTAATCCATTATTAATGACAAATATTTTAATTACGGGAGGTGCAGGGCAATTAGGCAGTGCTTTAGCTGCTAAGCTGGCGATAAATGATAATGTCAATGTTGTTATTATAGACAATCTATCTACAGGAAAAATCTCTAAAGTTCCCGAAAAAAGCAATGTTAAGTTCATAAAAGCAGATGTTAATAATTATAATGACATCATTTCAATTTTTGCCACCTTTAAATTTGAATATGTCTTTCATTATGCAGCCGTAGTAGGTGTAGAACGCACCTTGAGCAATCCTATAAATGTTTTAAACGACATAGATGGTATTAAAAATATACTATCATTATCAAAAAATTCGGGTGTTAAGCGCGTGTTTTACTCAAGTTCATCAGAAGTTTATGGTGAACCCTTTGAAATTCCACAAAATGAAAACACCACACCTCTCAACTCTAGATTGCCCTATGCTATTGTAAAGAACGTTGGTGAAGCTTTCTTTAAAGCCTATCAAAAAGAATATGGGTTAGACTATACCATTTTTAGGTTTTTCAACACTTATGGCCCAGCTCAAAGTAATGATTTTGTAATGCCAAGATTCATGCGCTTGGCACTTAACAATCAACCTATACCTATTTATGGCGAAGGTTCTCAAACCCGTTCGTTTTGTTATATAGACGATAATGTAGAAACCTGTACCAAAGCACTTCAAAACAATGAATATGTAAACGATGTGCTAAATGTAGGAAACGATGTTGAGATTAGTATTTTAGAGTTGGCAAAAAAAATTATTGAGATCACTAACTCTTCATCTGAAATTATTTTTCTTCCAGCACTCAAAGAAGGCGACATGAATAGAAGATGTCCAGATATATCTAAGATGAAAAAGTTACTGGGAAGAGATTTGATATCATTGGAAGAAGGTATAGAAAAAATGAAAAATCTTTATAATATCTATACCTTAGAAAAAGCATAGCATATACGCTTATACCTTTATTTCATTTCTTATATTAGCCTAAAAATCATTTTCAATTGAAAACCGCTGAAGAGCGCTGGCTTCATACAATTACATCAAAAAAGAAATTAATAGATTTTAATTTCAATGAAATATGGCGCTATAGGGATTTACTGTTCTTGTTTGTAAAACGAGATATCATTACACTTTACAAGCAAACCATTTTAGGGCCACTATGGTATGTAATACAACCTTTATTTACCTCTTTAATATTTACGCTAATATTCAATAACCTGGCAGAGATACCAACAGGAAAAGGAATTCCTAATTTTTTGTTCAACCTAGCGGGAATTACAGCTTGGAATTATTTTAAAGAATGTCTTGTAGGAACTAGTGATACCTTCAAAAAAAATGAGAATATTTTTGGTAAGGTCTATTTTCCTAGGGTAATTATGCCCATGTCTGTAGTAGTATCTAACCTTTTAAAGTTTGGCATACAGTTGTTGATTTTGTTAGTTTTTTGTTTCTACTATCTTTTTTTCAGCCCTTCTAATTTTTATATTACTGTTGGGTTAAATGTTGTAATTTTTCCACTGTTGGTAGTTTTAATGGCTTTACTGGGTTTAGGTTTAGGAATGATAGTTTCCTCCATGACCACAAAATACAGAGATCTTACCTTTTTAGTACAGTTTGGTGTTCAAATTTTAATGTATGGCTCGGCGGTAATGTATCCTATGTCTTATTTTAAAAGCAAACTCCCAAATTACTATTGGATTATAGAATGGAACCCAATAGCAATAGTTGTAGAATCCTTTCGTGTTATTTTATTTGGTAATAGCAACTTAGACTTAAAAGCACTAATTTACGCTGGCTTTGTTAGTATTATAGTCTTCTTATTTGGATTAATCATTTTTAATAAAACCGAAAAAAGCTTTATTGATACTATATAATGGGTTCAGAGACTATTTTAAAAGTAGAAAATTTAGGGAAACAATACCGATTGGGGCTTGTAGGTACAGGTACCATTAGCCACGATCTTAATAGATGGTGGAGCAGAATAAGAGGTAAAGAAGACCCTTATCTAAAAGTAGGAGAAACGAATATAAGAAGTGAAAAGGGCAGTTCAGATTACGTTTGGGCCATTAGGAACATTAATTTTGAAGTAAAGCAAGGAGAGGTTTTAGGTATTATAGGAAAAAATGGAGCAGGAAAATCTACCCTTTTAAAGATATTGTCTAGAGTAACATCGCCAACCGAAGGCGTGGTAAAAACCAATGGACGAATAGCGTCGCTTTTAGAAGTAGGTACTGGGTTTCATCCAGAAATGACGGGTCGTGAGAATATTTACTTAAATGGTGCCATTTTGGGGATGACCAAATCTGAAATCAACAAAAAGATGGATGAAATCATCGAGTTTTCGGGTTGTGTAAGGTACGTGGATACTCCTGTAAAGCGTTACAGCTCTGGTATGCGTGTGCGTTTGGCTTTTGCCGTAGCAGCCTTTTTAGAGCCTGATATTTTAGTGGTAGATGAGGTTTTGGCGGTTGGTGATGCTGAATTCCAAAAACGAGCTATAGGTAAAATGCAAGATATCTCTAACACTGATGGCAGAACGGTTCTTTTTGTGAGTCATAATATGGAGTCTATGGCGAGGCTGTGCAAAAGAGGGATTTTACTTCATAATGGCGAGATAGAATATAAAGGACAAATTAATGACGTTATAGACTATTATCTAAGTAACAATCTAGAATTTAAATCTGTATTTAATGAAGACGATTTAGAAGAGCATTGTTTTGTGAAACGTGTTTCTTTAGCTAACCATAATGGAGAATCTACATCTAGCTTTAAATTCAATGAAGATATTTTCTTAACATTTGAAGTTGTAAAAAAGACTAGTGATACATCAGATTATAACTTATCATTTGCAGTAGTCAATCCAAATAATGTCGTCATATTAAGTTCTTCTTTTTCTGATACAAATGTATTTTCAATTGAAGAAGGTATAAATACTTTCAAAGTTAGTATAAGTGGAAACATGCTAAATAAAGGCGACTATAAGATTAGGCTGTTTTTTTACAATAATAGAGAGCATAAGGCTATTCAAAGAATTGATTGTCTAAACTTTAAGGTTAATGAAATAGGATTTTATAAAAATGCGCAAATACGTAGAGCTTTAATTATACCTAAGTTAAACTGGGTGAAATTATGATAAAATCTATCTACATACATATAGGTACTCATAAAACAGGTACCAGTAGCATTCAAAAAACATTAATTGAAAATCAAGGGATCCTTAAAAAGGAAGGTGCTAAGTACATAAACCTCTATAATTTTGAACAAGCACAAGCTATAATGGAGTTAGAGGAAGAAGACTCCGATATCTCACTAAAATTACAGAACTTTTTAAATTCTCAAGTCTCCGAGATTTATAACAAATACATTATTTGTTGCGAATACCTATCTGGTAATCCTAAAAAACTTTATCAAAATTCATTAACCATTGCAAAGGTGCTACATAAGAGTTTAAGCGATTTTGATGAGAAAAAAATATTTGTTGCGTTAAGAGAACAGGAACAATTTATACAATCTATATATACACAGTATGTGCACCAAGGTGAAGATTTTTCTATAGATACTTTTTTAGATGAGACAAAATTGAAAAATATAAAGTGGACCCAATTTGTGCAAAACTACCAGTCGGTTTTTGGAAGCCACAATTTAATCTGTGTGCCTTATGATCAAAAGGTTTTGGAAAGGAGGAATGTCCTTAATCTTTTTGGTGAATTTTGTGATATACTCTTTTTAAAAGATCTAAACCTAAAAACTTTAAACCATGGGTATAGCAAGGAAGCTATGGAAATAGCCAAAGCATGTAACCCAGAACTAAATAAAGAAGAGCAAAAGATACTTCGATATGTTTTGCAAGAAAACTTTGGAAAGCAAGTATTTTCTAGATACGACTTACTAGATAAAAACAAAATAGAAGATTTAAATGCGTTTTTTAAAGTTGATAATGAAAAGCTGTTTCAAGATTACATGAGCGGTTTTGGGTTAACCAATTTTTCTAATCCTAAGAATCATATTGAAAGTTCCTTATCAAGAAAGAAAACTTATACTAAACTTGTTGTTCTACTTATTAAAAAAGTGAACAATTTGTCTCAAGTAAAGAATATAAGTAGAGAGTATTTTGAACTTAATTTTACTACCCTCGCTTCTATGGCCAAGCGAGTTTTGAAAAGCAAACTAAAAAGAATTTTTAAAAAGAATACTAATAATATTTACGGCGATAATATTGTATTAAAACAAAAATTTGAGCATTATAAACAGGCAGTTGTTTTGGGGTCGTCCTCATCAATAAACAAATTAGATGTTACCCAATTCAGCAATGATTTTGTAATTACAGTTGGTAATTTTTATGAACATCCAGAAATAGAAAAAATCAATCCAAAAATTCATGTCTTTGCAGCATCTCATCCTCCCATAACAAAAGAGGTTTTAACACAATGGTGGACGAGGTGTAATTCGGTTTTGCCAAAAGGAGTACCTTTACTTATAGAAAAAAGAGACAAAGAAATAGCACAGCAAGTCTTTAAGGATAGAGAACTATTTTTCTACTCTTATGGAGGGCAAGTTCCGGTAGATTTTACTAAGCCTATACTATCGCCATGGAGCGTTACTGTCGTTGCACTTCAGCTTGCTATTTATTGCAAGATTAAAACCATAGGTATTCTTGGCGTTAACCACGATTGGCAATGTTTAAAACCCTATACTCATTTTTATGATCATACCAAGCCTTCTTTAGAATATTATTTACATCAAGCAGGCATAGAGATTGGTTATGAAAAACAGAGAAATCCTCTTCCTAAGGAAAGATTATATAAAGAATATGAATTATACCAACAGTATGAAATTTTAAAAGATGAATCAGTTAAATTAGGTATAGAAATCTATAATTATGACCCATACTCTGGATTTGACGTTTTTGAAAAAGATAATAAAATTAAAAAATAATGATTTGAGAAAATATTTTAGAAAATTAATAATTCACAAATTAGAAAAAAAACGTATTGTTCTTCAGAAAGTTACTGAAAAGGACAAGGTGCTGAATTTAATAAGGAAAATTCATCCTGTAAAGACGAAGTATGATTTAATCAGGCTTGGTCCAGAAGGGGATGGCGGATATTTATTGCCCAACGATATTGAAGGTATAGAGTCTTGTTTTTCGCCTGGTGTTGACCAAATTAGTGACTTTGAAATAGATTGTTTAGAAAAAGGAATGAATATTTATTTAGCAGATAAATCTGTAAATAAACCAAACTTTAATTTACCTAAAGACCGATACGATTTTATAAAAAAGTTTATAGGAGTAACAAATAATGAAGATTTTATAACCATGGATGAGTGGGTTGATACCAAAAGCAATTCTGAGAATTCAGATTTATTACTCCAAATGGATATTGAAGGTGCTGAATATGAAACAATTTTAAATATCTCAGACAAATTGATGGCTAGGTTCAGAATAGCTATAATTGAGTTTCATTTTTTACATGATCTTTGGAATCCTTTGTTTTTTAAATATGCCAAACTTGTTTTTGAAAAAATATTACAAACACATATATGCGTCCATATTCACCCCAATAATTGTTGTGGAATCGAAAAGAGGTTTGGTATAGAAATACCTCGTGTTGCCGAATTCACCTTTTTAAGAAAAGATAGAATTTCGGAATTTACTTATGAAGATAGCTTTCCGCATAAGCTTGATTTTGATAATACATCAAAAAAAAGTATAGTTTTACCAAAAGACTGGTACAGGAATCAATAGGTATTAATGAATTTTATTAAACAAATCTTAAACAAGCTACCTTATATAAGAGGACTCTACAAGAGAGACAAACTCTATCGTGATAATGCTCACTTTTTACCGGGTCATTTTTATTCAGCAATCCCCAATTTAGAAGAGGTTAAAAAAGACCAAGATAGAATTTGGAATGGTGTTCAAAATGATGGTATTAATTCAATTAACCTTAATGTAGATACTCAGAAAAAGGTACTAAGCACCATAAATTCATACTATTCCGACATTCCTTTTAAGGACAATTTTATTAAGGGGTTAAGATACTATTTTAACAATCCATACTATTTGTATACGGATGGTATCATACTGTATGGTATGTTAAGAAATCTAAAACCTAAGCAAATTGTTGAAGTAGGCTCAGGCTACTCATCTGCATTGATGTTAGATGTTAGCGATGTCTTTTTTGAGAGTAAAATAAAATTTGGGTTTATAGAGCCATATACAGAACGACTAGAAAAACTCATCACTAAAGGAGATAAGGAGACCATCTCAATATTAAAAAATCGCGTGCAAGATGTTGATTTAGATTATTTTAAATCCTTAAATGAGAATGATATTTTATTTATAGATAGTACACACGTTTCAAAATGTGGTAGTGATTTAAATTACTTACTTTTTGAAGTGCTTCCCATATTAAAAAAAGGGGTTTATATTCATTTTCATGATATTTTCTACCCTTTTGAATATCCAAAGGAATGGGTTTTTAAAGGGTATAATTGGAATGAAAACTATCTGCTTAGAGCCTTTCTTATGAATAATAAAGACTACAGTATCCAAGTTTTTGCTCACTATTTACATTTGCACCATAAAGAAGTGTATGAAGACATGCCGTTAGCTTACAAAAATACAGGAGGCAATTTATGGCTTAAAAAAGAATCTCATTAAATAATTTAATTGGCAAAACCACTATCCATAATAACAATTAACTATAATAATGCCGATGGTCTTAAAAAGACAATGGATAGCATTAGAGATCAGTCTTGGCAAGAATTTGAGCATATAGTAGTTGATGGGTATTCTACAGATAACAGTGTAGAAATTATAAAATCCTATACTTACAAGAATTTAGATTGGATTAGTGAGCCAGATACAGGCATCTATAATGCCATGAACAAAGGTATAGATAGGGCTAACGGGAAGTACCTTTTGTTTTTGAATAGTGGAGATATTTTAGAAAGCAAACACTCTTTAAGTAGAGTATCTAACCTTCTCAGAACGGAAAAATCCATAATATCGGGTAATATAATTTTTAAGAAGGAAAACAGTCTGCGAGTACGGCAACATCCAGAAAAGATAACCTTTTCATACTTGGTTGGTAATGCTATTTCACATCCCTCAACGTTCATTAAACGAGATTTATTTAAAACGTATGGCAAGTATAATGAAAATTTAAAGATAGTTTCTGATTGGGCTTTCTTTTTAAAAGTGTTAGGTCTCAACAATGAAACCTATATAAGTACATCAGAAATAATTTCGGTCTTTGATGCCACTGGAATTTCTTCTTTAAAAGAAAATTTAGACCAAGTTAATAAGGAAAGAACCCAGGTTTTAGAACAGTACTTTCCAACCATATTCAACAATGAAGATGATAGGTATATTTTTAATAAATTCATCAGTAATACCAAACGGTTTAGATATTTTAAAATAATTGAGGAATATCCACTTTTTAGAAAAATGACTACGATAATACTCTCATTTATTGTTTCAATGATAAAGCTATTTAGATTGTCAAAATGATACATAAAATAGCCATAATTGGGCCTGTTGGTGATTTTGGTGGTAGAGAACTAGAAACTGGCTTTATTGCAAAAACCTTGTCGCAAGACAATTGCTATGTCAATGTTGTAAGCACAACTAGTTGTACTTCAAAGTCCCAAATATTTGAATTCATAAAGCCTGAACAACTTCAGGTTTTGGACGATTTGGTAATTAAAAGAAATAAAATGTTTAGGCTTATAGCCCAACTAAGTTATTTAAAATCACAGCAGGTAAAACCCTTGAATTTTTATGCTTCTAATAAGTTTTCAAAAAAACTGGGATATAAGAGTTTCGCTATAAAAGTTCTAAAAGATACTATTGAAAAGGCAGATTTGGTTATTGTGTGTGCTCAAATTAGCAGCGCTTACGTTAAGGAAATTGTAGAGTTATCCTACGATTATAAGAAACCTGTAATTCTTAGGACATCTAGTAAAATATCAGAAAATGACAGAATGCAAAAGGACTGGTTAGAAAAAGTAACCTTGTTTTTTCACCACTCCGAATCCAACGCCATTAGACTATCCTTTTTAGACCGTCACCATTACAAAATTATTGACCAATGTACCTTCAAGGAAGAGGAAATGCTGAAAATAGAATGTCCTAGTAGTTTTAAAAATATACTATACATCGGACGATTATCCCTTGAAAAGGGCATTGTTGAGTTGGTAAACTATTTTAAGATTTATGGTAAAGGACTATGCTTAAATATAATTGGCGATGGACCGTTATATGATGAAATAACAACATCGAGTAAGTCCTTGGATAATATTCATTTATGGGGTTATAAAAGTCAGGAAGATATTATAGAGCATATTAAAGATAACGATGCAGTGATTATTTCATCTTTTAAAGAATCTGGTCCATTGGTAGGGTTGGAAGCAATGTCTTCTGCAAGACTAATTATTTCTACCAGAGTGGGTGCCATGCCTCATAGATTGAGCAATACTATTAACCAATTTTGGTTTGATATAAATAATCCCAAAAGCCTAGAAGACGTTTTTCTCAAAATGAAAGGTTTAACTGAACAAGAAATTAGAACAATAGCTCAAAAAAACAGGGATGTTTATTTATTAAATTATAAAAAAAATACACTAGAGAATCTTTACAAAAAGAGTATTTTTAACCTGTTAAAAGCAAAACCAACCTTTTAAAATTATGCGTGTAGGAATGAATCCTCAAAAGCAATCTAAAAAGATAGAGTTAGATTGCCAACACAGACTTATTATCATAGTTTTTATTCCTTCCCTAGAAGGTTACTATAAGGATGTATTAGAAGTTTTTAAGCTTTGTTTAGAATCTGCAATAGTTACCACTAATTCTAATTGTGCTATTACTGTTGTTAATAATGCATCTTGCGAAGAGGTTAATACTTACTTAAAGAAAAAACTAGATGAAAATAGTATAGATACCGTAATTCATCACAAAAAAAACATTGGTAAAATTGACGCTTTAATAGGTGCTGCAAGAGCTAGTAGAGAGCCTATTATCACCATTTCAGATGTCGATATATTATTTAAATATGGTTGGCAGCAAAGTGTCGAAACTGTTTTTGAAAATTTTAAAGACACGGCATCTGTATCTCCCATACCAGCTAGAATGTTTAAAAATTATGAGACCTATTCAACTTTTGAGAAGGTATTGTTGGGAAAAGTAAAATTCTCATATGAGTCTATACCCGAAAATCATGAGGACTACAATAAATATTTATTGAGCACTCACAATGAAGAAGAATCGGATAAGAATTTAAAATGGCCAGTAGTTTCCTCTAATGGTCATAAAGCAATTATCGGTAGTGGGCATCAAATTTTATGTATGAGACGAGAACTTTTTTTTACAACAGTACCATTAGAGCCTTCATTAATCTTAGTGGGTAATAGGTCAGAGTATAATTATTGTGATGATCCAATCAATTACTCAGGAGGCATGCGATTGGCAACTTATAATAATATGGCTTACCATATGGGAAATATAGTAGAAGAATGGATGCTACACATACAAAAGGATAATATCTCAAAAAGATGGCAAATTAAAGATGATGGCAAAAAAATAAATTTGCCAAGTTTCAAGCCTAAAACACCTAACAGAACTTTATATAATTTAAGAAAGAGAATTTCAAATAAACTATTCAATAGTATTTATAAATAGAAAAAAATTGAAAAAAACCATAGCCATAATACCAGCTAGAGGTGGTTCAAAAAGATTACCAAATAAGAATATCATTAATTTCAATGGTTTGCCTCTTTTGGTACATTCTATTAATTATGCCAAAGAAAATTCAGATATTATAGATGATGTTTATGTATCTACTGATAATAAGGAAATAAAAAGTGTCGCTCTAGCACATAACGCAAAAGTGATAGATAGACCTTCAGACATTAGCGATGATAAGGCTACTACGGCAGCTGTGTTAAAGCATGCGCTTCAATTACTGAGTAACGATATTGAATGTGTGATACTACTTCAACCTACCAATCCACTAAGACCAAAATCTTTGCTCAAGGATGCCTATACTGCATACAAGCTTAATAACTGCGACAGTTTGTTTACCGTAAGTAGGGACCATAAAAAATTGGGCAAAATTAACGACAATAGATTTTTGCCATTTAATTATAAAATTGGGCAACGAAGTCAGGATTTAGAGCAATTGTACTATGAAAATGGTTTATTATACATTACCAAGGCTCAATTAATAATGGATGAAATCATATTCAACGAAGAATCTTTTCCATATGTTGTAAATCATCCATATGCTAAAGTAGATATTGATACGCTAGAAGATTTAAACTATGCAGAATATTTAATTTCTAAAGAGATTAGCAAATGACAGTAGCAGAAAAGCTTAAACATATTTTCAAAAGTTTTTATAACAGAATAATAAGTAAGAGACAAGATCCTATTTTTATTGTTGGAACTGGTCGCTGTGGAAGTACCTTGCTTGTCGATATCTTAATGACCAATCCAGACATACAAATAGATCAAAATGAGCAGTATGATTGGTTTTTGCCTGAGGCGAATGATAAAGGTAAAAAGCACAAACCTATCTATTCAGATATTGTGAATTTTGAAATTACCGTAAAAAAGAGCTTAAAAAAGTGGACGCCTTTTTATAGGTCAAAGTTAAGGATTATGATGGATACCAAAATGAACAAGACAGATAAACGCTTTTTTTTCAAAAGCCCTGCAATAACATTTATGCTTCCAGAAATTAAAAAACTATATCCCAAGGCAAAATATATACACTTATATAGAAATGGTTTTGCAGTAGCTAGATCATGGTTTAAAAAAGAGTATTTCAGAGTACAAGAGTACCAAGACAGTTTTACTGAAGATCAGTTTGTTATAGAGTGTGCAAAGTATTATAACGCTTCAATTTTGGAAATAAATGATTTTTTTAAGGATTTAACCGAAGATCAAAAATTTGAAATAAGTTACGAAAAGCTAGCCGAGAGTCCAGAAGAGGAAATCGGCAAACTATTGAAATTTTCTAATGTAAAAAGTAAATGTAACTTTGATTTTAGCCAAATAAAAAGTACTAATTTCAAAATAGATAAAATAGAAGAGCCCTTAAAGTCAAATTTAGAGGCAATAATGCATAAAAGTCTTAAATCATTAGATTACATATAATATGTCACACCCTTTTATAGAAATACAAGGACGCAAGATAGGAAGAGATTATCCGCCATTAGTCATTGCCGAAATTGGTATTAACCATGAAGGTTCGCTTACTGTAGCCAAAGAAATGGTCGATGCTGCTCATAGAGCAGGTGCAGAAGTTGTAAAACATCAAACACATATAGTAGAAGATGAAATGAGTAAAGCTGCAAAATCTGTGATTCCAGGTAATGCTGATGTTTCAATTTACGAAATTATGGAACGATGTGCCTTAGACGAGAAGGATGAATTAGAGCTTAAGAACTATGTTGAAAGTAAAGACATGATTTTTATCTCTACACCTTTTTCTAGAGCAGCAGCAGAGCGTTTAAAAAAATTTGATGTTCCCGCTTATAAGATTGGATCTGGCGAATGTAACAACTATCCGTTGCTTGAACATATCGCTAAATTTGGTAAACCCGTTATTATGAGTACAGGTATGAACACTATAGAAAGCGTCTCAAAGGCAATTGAAGTATTTAAAAAACACAATACTCCACTAGCGATTTTGCATACCACTAATTTATATCCAACGCCAACACACCTAGTACGTTATGGTGCTATGATGGAGTTACACAAAGCTTTTCCAGATTATGTATTTGGTCTTAGTGATCATACCTTGAATAATAATGCTTGTCTAGGAGCTGTAGCACTAGGTGCGTCTATTTTAGAACGTCATTTTACAGATCATATGCATAGAACAGGTCCTGATATAGTATGTA
>JAGQZO010000123.1:0-1225 GCA_020435515.1 Winogradskyella sp.
GAAGGTGCAAAAGTTGAGTTAAGCAACTTAGAAAAGACTAAAACATATCAAGGTACAGTAGCTCGAGTAAACGGTAGTATCGATGCTACAACACAAACCATTACAGCATTTGTGGATGTGGAGCACGAAGACCTAAAAGAAGGAATGTACCTCGAAGCCAACTTAGATGCAGAAAAGGTTGAAGATGCTATTGAGATTGATAGAAACCTTTTGTTGGATAGCCAAGAAATATATGTGGTAAAAGACAGTCTTTTGGATGTAATCCCAGTAAAACCAGCACATTTTTCAGATAGAACAGTCGTTTTAAAGAATGTTCCCAACGGCACAATCATTTTAAGAAAACCTGTGCCAGGAGCCTATGCTGGCATGCAAGTTAAAGCTGCAACAACTGATACCGCAGAGTAATGAGAAAGATCATTGAATACTTTATTAGATATCACGTTGCAGTTAACGTTTTTATATTAGCGTTTTTTGTTTTTGGTATTATTGGTGCTTTATCCCTTAGGTCGTCATTTTTCCCACTGGTAGATTCTAAAATCATAAATGTTGCCATTACCTATCCAGGTGCTTCACCTCAGGAAATTGAAGAAGGTATTGTGCTTCAAATTGAAGATAACCTTAAAGGTTTAAAAGGGATAGATAGAGTTACTTCAACATCTAGAGAAAACAGTGGAACCATAACTGTTGAAATCGAAAAAGGTGAAAACCTTGATTTTATGCTACTTGAAGTTAAGAATGCGGTAGATCGTGTGCCATCATTTCCAACAGGAATGGAGCCTTTAGTAGTATCTAAGCAAGAAGCCATAAGAGAGACTATTTCTTTTGCTGTTAGTGGCAAAGATATTCCGTTGGCTACGTTAAAGCAATTGGCAAGACAAGTAGAAACCGATTTAAGAGCAATAGATGGCATCTCACAGATTGAGATTTCAGGTTTTCCTGATGAAGAAATTGAAATTGCCGTAAACGAAACTGATTTACTGGCTTATGATTTAACCTTTAACGATGTTGCTACAGCAGTAAGCAACTCAAATATTCTGGTAACAGGCGGAAATGTAAAAACCATTGCCGAAGAGTATTTAATTAGAGCCAATAATAGAGAATACTACGGAAAAGAATTATCCAATATTATTGTAAAAGCGTCCACAGATGGAAAAGTTGTTCGTCTTAAAGATGTAGCAATTATTAGAGATCGTTTTTCCGAGACACCAAATGCAACATATTTCAA
>JAGQZO010000123.1:1323-1655 GCA_020435515.1 Winogradskyella sp.
AATCAAAAGTACACTAATGTTCATTTGAGTGTAGTTAGGGATTTATCTATTACACTAAATCAAAGAACGCAATTGCTTACAGAAAATGCCATAGTTGGTATGCTTTTGGTTTTGGTATTCTTATCCATTTTCTTAAATACCAGGCTAGCGCTTTGGGTGGCTTTTGGATTGCCAATCTCATTTTTGGGAATGTTCATCTTTGCTGGTCAATTTGATGTTACAATCAATGTACTGTCGCTCTTTGGAATGATTATCGTTATTGGAATTTTGGTAGATGATGGTATTGTTATTGCTGAAAATATCTATCAGCATTACGAAAAAGGAAAGAAACC
>JAGQZO010000123.1:1722-2969 GCA_020435515.1 Winogradskyella sp.
ACTACGGTTTTGGCGTTCTCTTTGTTTTTCTTTTTAGAAAGTAGAATAGGGGAATTTTTCAGCGAAGTCTCGGTGATTGTAATTTTAACATTGGTTGTATCCCTTATAGAAGCTTTAATAATTCTGCCAGCCCACTTGGCGCATTCTAAAGCGCTACGAATCAAAAAGGAAGAGCTTCATAGTAAGAAAACATCTAATGGTTTTTTTGCATTTATGCGAGGGTTAAACCGATCGGGAGATCGTTTTATGTCCTTTTTGCGAGATAGAATTTATGCGCCAACTTTAAAATTTGTAATGGATTTTAAACTTTTTGCCTTAGGCATTTTTGTTACCCTTTTGGTACTAACTTTTGGTTCTCTCGGAGGTGGCATCATTGGTATTACGCTTTTTCCAAGAATTGCTAGCGATGCCGCTAATATAGAATTGGTAATGCCTGCTGGAACCAATGTGAAGGTAACAGATTCTATCATTTCTATGATTGAAGAAAAATCATTTATTGTTAATCAAGAACTTACTGAAAAGTATTTAAAAGGAACTGGTAAGCAATTGTTTGAAAATACCATTGTATCCATAAATAGCAGTTCTTCTGCCGAATTAAGAATAAATTTATTGCCAGGTGAGGAACGACCAGATGAAATACAATCCTTTTTAATTACAAAACGATTAGAAGAATTAGTTGGTCCTGTAATTGGCACTGAACGATTAATATATGGTTCTGGTGGAAACTTTGGTGGTAATCCGGTTTCAGTATCTCTACTGAGCAACAATATTCAAGAATTGAAAGCCTCAAAAGAAGAGCTAAAAAAGTATTTGCAGTCCAATCCATTGTTGAAAGATATTGGTGATAATGACCCAGCAGGAATAAAGGAAATACGATTAGAGCTCAAGGAAAGCGCCTACTTATTAGGATTAGATTTAAGAACTGTAATGGCTCAGGTGCGCTCAGGATTTTTTGGTGCACAAGCGCAGCGTTTTCAACGTGGACAAGATGAAATTAGGGTTTGGGTACGTTATGATAAAAACAACCGAAGTTCCATTAATGATCTAGACGATATGCGTATTGTGACACCAACCGGTGAGCGTGTTACATTAAAAGATATAGCCACCTACAGTATTGCCCGTGGCGATGTAGCTATAAACCACCTAGAAGGTAAACGCGAAATACAGATTTATGCTGATTTAAAAGATCCTAGTACGAGTGCAACAGATGTTATTGAAGATATTAGAACTGAGTTTATGCCAAAGCT
>JAGQZO010000123.1:3082-4992 GCA_020435515.1 Winogradskyella sp.
ATTTATATAACCATAGCGTTTACCTTTAGAAGTTACTCACAACCTTTATTGTTGATTTTGTTAATTCCTTTTAGTTTAACAGCTGTAGCTTGGGGACATTGGTTGTTAGATTTTCAGGTAAATGTGTTATCACTTCTAGGAATTATTGCTTTGATAGGAATTATGGTTAACGACGGATTGGTACTTATAGGAAAGTTTAATAGTAATCTAAAAGAAGGAATGAAATTTGACGAAGCACTTTCCGAAGCTGGGAAATCGCGTTTTAGAGCTATCTTCTTAACCTCTTTAACAACAATTGCAGGTTTGGCACCATTATTATTAGAAAAGAGTAGGCAAGCACAGTTTTTAAAACCCATGGCAATTTCCATTTCCTTTGGTATAGCCTATGCTACCATCTTAACCTTGTTAGTGTTACCATTATTCTTATCATTCAGCAATAATATCAAGAAAAACACAAAATGGTTGGCAACAGGTAATGATGTTACAAAAGAAGAAGTAGAACGCGCTATAAAAGAACAAAATGAAGGGAATGAGCACTAAACAATTCTATATAGTTTTAGCGATTTTATTTGGCATTAATTTGCAAGCGCAAAACGTGCTGACTAAACAAGAGGCGGTATCAAAAGCTTTAGAGAATAATTATGGTGTGCAAATCGCCAATAATAATGTTGCTGTTGCCGAGAATAATACGAGTATATTAAACTCTGGTTATTTGCCAACAGTTACTGGTAATGCTGGTGCTACCTACAATTTAGATAATACCGAAGCCGAATTTGCAAATGGCGAATCCACAGTATTAAATGGCGCTGAAAGTTCTAGATATAATGCTAGTGTAAATGTTAATTACATACTATTTGATGGTTTAGGAAGGCGTTATAATTACAAGCGTTTAAAAGAACAATACCAATTAACTGAACTACAGGCAAGAGAAACCATAGAAAATACGATTATTCAAATGTTTTCGGTGTATTACAATGTAGCTCAGCTATCTGATAATTTAAACACTTTAGAAGAAACCCTAACTGTCACCAAAGACCGATTGGTAAGAGCTGAATATCAATTTGAATATGGACAGAATACTAAGCTAGAAGTATTAAATGCAGAAGTGGATATAAATAACGACAGTATTAATATCATTAACACCAAACAGCAATTAAAAAACGCTAAGCGTGATTTGAAATTAGTTTTAGGCGAAACGTTTACTGAAGATTTTGATGTTGATACTGAAGTCGATTTTACACTTCAGTTTCAGAAAGACAGTTTGTTTCAACAAGCCAGAAGCCGTAATGTAGCTTTACTTCAAACCGAAAAAAATATTGAAATTAGTAAATTAGATATCAACTCTGGTAAATCGGCATATTTGCCAACCATTGGGCTTACAGGTTCTTATGGATGGAATACAAATAATAATAATGCGGCTGCTTTCGTAGCTGTTTTAACCAATACAGGTTTGTCTGGTGGCTTAAACTTAAGTTGGAATCTTTTTGATGGTGGTGCAACTATCAACAGGGTAAGAAATGCCAAGATTAATCTAGAAACACAGCAACTCCAAAAAGAGAATATTTTATTGAGTATTGAACGCGATTTCAATAATGCTTGGGATGACTACATGAACAAGTTAGAAATTTACAATATTCAAGAGAAGAATATTATCACGGCACAAAATAACTTTGACAGAACTCAGGAAAAATTCAAAATAGGTCAAGTCAATTCAATTGAATTTAGACAGGCGCAAATCAACTTGTTAAATGCAGAATTGAGTAGAAGTCAGGCAAAATACGATGCAAAATTGGCTGAGCTAACCTTACTTCAAATTAGTGGAGAGTTGTTGAATGTTCAATTCTAAATGAAAAATAAATGGAAGAGTATTTCTTTCAATGTCCATATTGCTGGGAACAAATTTCAATGCT
>JAGQZO010000124.1:0-4542 GCA_020435515.1 Winogradskyella sp.
TAAGATCTAAGCTGTCATTACTTATGGATACTACTATCTTGGAAGTTAAAATTTCAAATTCTGAAATATCCTTTATGTTTTTATTCTGCTTTATGCTATCTAGTTTCTTTTTAAAATCTTCTGCTTTGGAAGGTTTTATTTGCTCATCTATAACTTTAGACAGAGAATCTGCTTTAAAACCTCTAAGTACGGTAACACCCTCTATGTCACTAATATCTATTTGATCTAAATTTTTAAAACCAAAAGAATCTTCATCAATTTTTTGCAAAAATTTTTGAATGTGTCCTCCTTCTTTTAAAGGATCTTTTTGTTGGTCTCCTTCTAAAAAGATTCCTACTGTGGTGCGTTCGGCAAGAGCGGCATAATAATCATCTACTGCTTTATCTAAACTTACTTGCACATCATTAACAAGTTGTTGTTTGTTGGATTGATAGTTTTTGTAATTCCAAAATATCTGTATGCCAATTGTAACTGTTATAACAGCTACTATCGTATATAAAATCCATTTGTATCTTTTATCGTTCATATTTCAAAAGTAATTGTAAAAAACTACTTAGCATCAATCGATTAACACACGTTAACACTAGTTAACTCAAATAACAAATCTTTGTCTAGATATTTGCGATGTATTAATCAATAAAACAACAGTTATGTTTAAAAAAATGTTCACATACTTAGCGCTAACATTTGCGACAGTAGCCTTCAGTCAAAACAAATTACATGGTAAAACAAGTAATCTTTCACATACCAAAATCTCAAACTTGGAGGTAGTGGTTACTGTAGATTCAGCAAAAGATATTGAAAACACTTTTAAAGTCGAAGACATTGAAGAAATCCTTAACGAGACTAATGAGAATGAAATTATTTCATTTAGTCTTATCTGTAATGGATCTATAATGTCTAATGGTGAAAAAACTAAAATGACTTATAAGATTGAAGGTAACTCAAGCGAACCAGAAGAATTTTTATCTTTAGTTTCAAAACTTAGAGCATCAGCTATAAAGTATTACGAAAATTAAAAATCAATCAAAAAATGAACACAATTATTAGAGTTTTAGTTATTGCGTTAACGGTGGTTTTTTCTGCCGTTAATGCTCAAGAATTTCAGGGAATTGCAACGTATAAAACGCAACGACAGGTAGACATTAAGCTAGATAGCACTCAGATGAATGATGAGATGCAAACTAAAATGTTGGAGATGATGAAAAAGCAATTCCAAAAAACATTTACACTCAGCTTCAATAAAGAAGAATCTACCTATAAGCAAGAAGAAGAATTGGACAAGCCAAGTGTTGGTGTGGGAGGTGAATTTCAGATTGTCTCTATTGGAGGTGGAGGCGGCTCTGATGTGTTATACAAAAACACAAAGGAGCAACGATACACCGAGCAGGTAGACACGTATGGCAAAATATTTTTGGTTAAAGATAATATTGAAAAGATAGAGTGGCAGTTGGGTTCTGAGACCAAATATATTGGTGAATACCCATGTTATAAAGCCACTTTTACCAAGATGGTCAATAAACCAAGAGTGGTAGTTAACGGTGAAGATGAAGAAGAAAACAAAGAGCCCGAAAAAGAAGAGCGAACAGTTACAGCATGGTACACACCACAAATCCCTGTTAATCATGGGCCTGATAACTATCAAGGACTACCAGGTTTAATTTTAGAAGTTCATGATGGAAAGCTAACAATTGTATGCAGTAAGATTGTATTGAATCCTAATGAGAAAGTTGAGATCTCTGAGCCAGATAAAGGTAAGGAGGTTAATCAAGAAGAGTATGATGACATTATGGAAAAGAAAGCTAAGGAGATGATGGAGCGTTATAGACCAAAAAAAGGGGATAGAAATGATGGTAATAGCTTTAGTATAACAATTGGTGGTTAAATCAAAATTTGATATTGCTTGTTAATTTTATGATAAACAGCATATTATTGTTTAATGTTTAGATATATTTGTTAAACAAAAAATCAACCAAATTGTTTTATCATGAAATCAATACTCTTAAAGTCTACAGCGATCATTCTTTTATTTTTTATAGGTTTTTTGCCAGAACCAAAAACATTTATAAGTTCTAATCGTAAGGTCATAAACGATGATTTCCAAGGCCAAGCATTTTATGTTTCCAAATCTAAGATGGAACTTGGAAGATGGGGAGAGCGATTGAGTGAAGCACAGAAAAAACAAATAGAAGCAAGGCTAAAAAACAGATTAGAAAAAGAATATATTTTGACTTTTAATAAAGAAGAGGCTTTATTTTATGAAGATGAAAAGTTAGATGCAATGTCTGGTGCCACAGATTCTTGGGGAAAAAATTTCTCGCCTGGTAAGCAATACAAAAATGTTAAGACCAATGCACAAATCCAGAATCAAGAGTTTTATGGTAAGCAATTTTTGGTTAAAGATAAATTATTAGATATTAATTGGATACTAGGTAAGGAAACCAAACAAATAGGAAATTACACCTGTTTTAAGGCTATGGCATCTATACCTACAAATGAGTTAGCTTGGTATGATTTTTCATGGAATAGATTAGGCAATTCTAATAACGATTCTGAAAAGCAGATCGATTCCACTAATACTACAACCGAGGATAAACCCAGCGTAGACATGACAGAAGTGGAAGCTTGGTACTCGCCGCAGGTACCTGTGGGTCATGGTCCCTTAGAATATTGGGGATTACCTGGTTTAATTCTCGAAGTAAGTGCAGGAAATACCATTATGTTGTGTACTAAAATAGTTTTAAACCCAAAAGAGAAATTGGAAATTGTTGCACCAGATAAAGGCAAGGAAATTACAAAAGCAGAATATCAAAAAACCATAGTTGAAAAAATGAAAGAATTTCGTAACAACCGAATGGGAAGACAAAGGGGCTAATTTATTAACATAAGTTTAACGCAATTAAATCTAACAAATTGCATCTAAAAAGACCTAAGTAATCACTTAGAAGAATACATTTACAGTTGTTAATCAAGATTAAACTTATAAAATGAAAAAATCACTTCAAAACCTTGCATCTCTAGTTCTTCTATGCTTTTGCACAATTTCATTTGCCCAACAAGACTTTCAGGGTAAAGCTTATTACATGTCTAAAACCACTATGGATTTAGATCAATGGGGAGGACGCGAAATGACTCCTGAACAAAAGAAGCGTATGGAAGAGCGAATGAAAAGCTTCCTTGAAAAAGAATTCGTTCTCACATTCAACAAAGAAGAGTCTATATACAAAGAAGATGAAAAATTAGAAGCACCTGGCTCGGGAAGAGGATGGGGAGGTTTTGCAAGTAGTTTTACAGGTGGCCCAAAATATAAAAATGTAAAGTCCAAAGAATTACTACAAGATCAGGAGTTTTTTGGGAAACAGTTTTTAATCAAAGACGAATTAAAGTCCCTAGAATGGAAAATGGGTACTGAAACTAAGCAAATAGGTAATTATACATGTTTCAAAGCCACAGCTACAAAAACGGTAGATGAATTTGATTGGAGAAGCATGAGACGTCGAGACGATAGAGATAATAACAAAAAAGAGAGTGAAAAGAAAAACGATTCTATAAAGAAAAATGACGACCCAATGAGCGAGATTGAAGTGCCAAAAACTATAGAAGTAGTAGCATGGTACACACCGCAAGTGCCGATTAACCAAGGTCCAGACGATTATTGGGGCTTACCGGGTTTAATCTTAGAGATTAATGCAGATAGAACTACTATTCTTTGTACCAAAATAGTTATGAATCCTGAAGAAAAAGAGGATATCGAAAAGCCAAAAAAAGGTGATGAGGTAACAAAAGCAGAGTATAACGAAATCATCACAAAAAAAATGCAAGAAATGCGCGAGATGTATGGTGGACGTCGAGGTGGTGGCGGTAGAGGCAGAAGAAACTAAAAAATTAACACAATCAACTAATGAAGAAAATATTAATGCTACTATGTTTGGTAGCAGCAGGAAATTCCTTTGCTCAAATTAAAATGCAAGGTGTTGTTAAAGATAGTATAGGAACTCCGTTAGAATTAGCTAATGTAATTGCTATTAATCAAGAAACTAACGGTTTAGAATCTTATGCGGTAACCAATGACCAAGGAAAATACATCTTGTCTTTAGGAAAAAATGGCAAATACAAATTACAAGTAAGCTATATAGGTTTAAAGTCTCTTGAAGAAGTGATTTCAACAGCAGAAGTTGATATTACCAAAGACTTTACTTTAATGCCAGACAATTCTCTAGATGCTGTTGAGCTAACTTATGAAATGCCTGTAACAGTAAAAGGGGACACTATAGTTTATAATGCAGACTCATTTAAAAACGGAAGTGAGCGTAAACTTGAGGATGTATTAAAAAAACTACCAGGTGTAGAGATAAATGATAACGGACAAATTGAAGTTGAAGGTAAGACTGTGAGTAAGCTAATGGTAAACGGAAAAGATTTTTTTGATGGAGATACCAAATTGGCGACTAAAAATATTCCTTCAAATGCTGTAGATAAAGTTCAGGTGCTTCGTAATTATGCTGAGGTTGGACAGTTGAGCGGAGTGCAAAACAATCAAGA
>JAGQZO010000124.1:4690-12742 GCA_020435515.1 Winogradskyella sp.
AGTATCAACCTTATTGGTGATATGAATAATATTGGTGAAGTAGCCTTAACTAATAGAGACCTCAGAGGTTTTGGTGGTGGCTTTAGGCTGCCAAGTAGAACCAGTGGTACCAATATCAACCTAGGCGATAACGGACTTGGAGGCTTAACAAGTATTGCTAATGCTCAAGAGGTAATTACCAAACTAATGTCGGCTAACTTTAGTTATTCGCCAAATAAAGCGTTGGATTTAAGTGGATTTTTAATTTATAACAGTAGTCGTTTAAGAACTAGGGAAGAAAGTTTCTTTGATTATATTGAAGTAGAAGACGATCCAAGTACACCAATAGATGAATCTACAACTATTCCGCCAGATGAAGCTACTGAATCTACAGGTAGAGAAGCAACAAATCAATTTATAGCTAAGTTAAGTGCGTCCTATAAACCAAACGTCAATAATCAATTAGATTATGATGTGTTAGCTCGCACTTCAGATGATGAAGAACGTCAGAATTTGTTCTCTTCAGTGGTTGGAAATACCAATCAAGTGGATCAGGTTAAACCATTTAGTATTAACCAAAATTTGAATTATTACTACACTCTAAACGAAAATAACATTTTTGCTTTTGAAGCACAGCATCTAATTAAAGATGAAGATCCATTTTACAATGCTATTTTAGATGATGAAAATGATGCTTTTGATAATACGGCAACAGGCTTGGGCTTAGATTTAAACCAGTTGAGTTATGATTTAAACCAGGAAAGACGAGTGAAAAGCAATCAATTAGATGCCAAGTTAGATTATTACAACATTTTGAATTCCAAAAGTAACATTAACCTTACTCTAGGAACAATATTCAGCAACCAGAAATTTAATTCTAACATTTTCCAGTTTTTGGATAATGGTACACGCTTAGACCCAACACCTACAATAACCGATTTAGATGGTAACCCTTTAAACGCTTTTAATGATGACGTAGAGTATCGTTTTAGTGATGTGTATTTAGGTGTGCATTACAGATTTAAGACCGGAAAGCTAACCTTAACTCCTGGTGTGTCTTTCCATGCCTATAGCAATCAAAACACACAAAATGGGGAAACGTTTAAGGATAATTTCTTCAATGTATTACCAGATTTTGAAGCACGTATTCAGTTTAAAAAGAGTGAGTCCTTACAGTTTAACTATAATATGACCAATACTTTTACTGATGTTACCAATATTGCTGAAGGGTTGGTTTTACAAGGAGGATTCAATAATATTCAATTTGGTAATCCTGAGTTACAAAATGCGTTATCGCATAATTTGAGCTTAAGGTATAGTAGTTTTAATTTATTCAATTACACAAATGTTTTTGCTTTTATTAATTACAGTAAAAATGAAGATCAAATACGTGGTTTAACCAATTTTGAAAGTGTTATTAGAACAAGTACATTCTTTAATTCGCAGTTTGCTGATGAAAATGCTTCTGTTTTTGGTAGAGTAGAGCGTACTTTTGGAAAGATAAGAGCACGATTAGG
This sequence comes from Winogradskyella sp., assembly GCA_020435515.1. Classification (GTDB taxonomy): domain Bacteria; phylum Bacteroidota; class Bacteroidia; order Flavobacteriales; family Flavobacteriaceae; genus Winogradskyella. Next base: position 6,187 of record JAGQZO010000124.1, read on the forward strand.
AGCTAATTTTAATTACAGCAAGTTAAACCAGTTCATTCAAGGCAGGCAAACACTTAATGAACAGTTTTCTCAAACGTATACACCAGAACTTCGTACTAACTTTAGAGATGCTCCAAACGTAAGGTTCCGCTATCGATTTACAGAAACCAATAACGATCAAGGTAATAATATCACAAAGTTCATCACCAGAGCACCTTCTATTGAATTTGATGCCTATATCTGGGATGCTTTAACGTTTGTTACTGAGTTTACCTATAATGAGCAGGAAAGAGCAGGACAAACAGATGTGTTTAAAACTTGGGACGCCTCATTACGTTATAGAAAAGACAGAGATGCCAAATGGGAATATTCGCTTAGAGCGTCTAATATTTTGGATATTGATTCTAATATAAGTAATGGTGCAGGTACTATTTCAGTATTTAGTTCCGAAACATTTGTACAACCTCGATTTATTACGTTTAGGTTGACTTATACTTTATAAACTAAAAAAGCCTTCTTAATTGGGAAGGCTTTTTGTTTTTTAAATACAAGCATCTCGCCTTACATGTACCTCACCTTCCATCGTATGTAGTTGTCCATCCTGATCAAAATAGTCTAAGGAAAAATACATATCTATAAAATCTCCTATTTCCTCACCTATATTTGTAATATTAAACTCAGCGGTGTTATCGGGTGTCATTATAAAACCACATTCTATACCGTTAAAGGTTAGCCCTATTAAATCAGTCTGATCTTCAAAATACCAATAATCATATGTGTTCTCTAACTCACTAAATTCATCATTCAAAATACCTATTAGTCTAAAACAATTTTCTTCTAGACCATTACCGAGATAGGCATCTATTCCAAATAAGTAAGTATCGGTAGGAAAAGTTCCGCCCACCATATTATAACACAATTCGGCATTAATGTCTTGAGTATATAGAAATTCTTCCACACCGTCTATTGTATAGGTGATATATTCATCGAGATTACTACAGACTATAATATTTCCAACGTTAGTAGCTGGGCTTTCAAAAGAAAGAGTTTCTTGAGTTGATTGCAAATTTTCTTCAATGTCCACCCCAAAAATGTTAAAAGATTGTGTGTTTAGGCATCTTGTAATTGTGGTGCTAAATAATCCCTCATCAAGGACTTCAATAACATTAAAGCCATCTGAATCAATGATGACATAGCCATTTTCAATTAGCTCTGAATCGCAGTTTACCACTTGACCTGACACGGTTTCGAAAGTCGATAAATCTGAATCAATAACAATAGTTTCTTCTGTATATCCGCTTTCAAACGGACCTATAGTTGAATCATATACCAACGTACCCAAACAGGTGCCATTACCATAAATTTCTATATCTAAGATTTCATTTCTGGGTACTATTCCACAAGCCATTCCTAGTGAATTAGTAATTCCATTTGTTGTCTGATTCAAGTCGTTACTTCTCAACTGTATGTTTAGATTAGCAACTCTATTTCCTGTCTCATTTTCAACAATGAAACAAAGAAATGCTGGATCCATGGGGATATCACAATTCCAAAAACTAAAGTGAGATACATTGCCAACATAGGTATTCCCAGATAGAGTGGCCTCTCCTTCTTCAATCCAATAGCCATTGGCTTCATCAAAATACCATAAAGGGATACTGCTTGGGGCAGCAGCAATTAAGCTTTCATTCAATGGTACGGTGATTTCTGCAGAAGAATTTTCAGCTAGGTTTAAGTCTTCTCCATTTTCACCTTTTAATTCCACTGCGAGCATTCCGAAAGTATTAAGAAAGCGTTCTTCGTTTTGAGTATCGGCAGCATACAGCATTCCTGGCATCTGATCTTCCATATTATCATCTGTGGGATCTAAGAAATGCATAATTACATCTACAGAACCAGAATAAGCTGTGCCATCTTCTTTAATATAGTTACCATCTAAGGAAACAGAAGCTCCATTTGGTAAACTTATAGTTGCTTCAGCACCACTAGATGTTGTACCTGCAATAGTTTCAGGCAACATCATGATTCGTATTTTATTTGTACCTTCATTAGGTACCACTGCTCTGGAGGCGTGTATATAACCAGATTTACTTGCTTTTATATACCCAAAGCGTTCATTTACTAAAGCATCATTAATAATAAAAATACCGTTATTGTCTGTTAATGTTGATTGATTACCAATAGTGATGACGACGTCAGAAATAGGTAAGTTGTTGATATCAAGTATTTCACCAATAAAGGTTCGATTGATCTCACTCCCAAAATTTTGTAAAAATATTGTAGGATTTTGATTGTTTGTGATAGATACAGGCTCGTTGTCACAAGACATTGTAAATATTAAACATAAAAATAAAGGGAAATAATAATTTTTCATAGCGATTGATTTTTAGCAATTTTTTAATAGATGCAAAAATCAATAAAGGGTTGCGTGAAAATTTTTACAAACAAAAAAACTCTCAAATCTAAACTTTAAGATTTGAGAGTTTTTATTAAAACCCTAATTTATACAGGTTAATTAGTTATCTCTAAGTACATGTACTACTCCAGTTATGGTGTGTGGATTGCCTTGGTAATCTTCATAAGAACCGCTAAAATTGATATCTATATACTCGCCAACATCACCTAAAGCGTTAAAGTTGTAAGTAATATTGTTGTTTTCTGGAGCAATGTTTAGACATTCTCCAATAAAGAAGCCTGTATCATCGGAAACTGTGCCATCAAAAGCAAAACTATCATAAGTACCTAAATAATCAGGATCATTTAGGACTCCAAACATATAATAGCAGTTTTCCTGATTGTTACTTGAGGCAAAAATATCGATGGTTGGTCCAGGATAATTAGGACTTTCTACATAAAAGTTAGCAGAAATGTTTTCAAAAATAAATACGCTTTCCCCATCATCAATCGTGTATTCTATAAACTCAGTTACAGCATTACATGCAGAGATGTTTCCTATATTGGTTAAAGGTGTCGTAAAGGTATAGCTGATGCTATCAGTGACTTGTAGGTTGACATAGTCGCTAGCCTCAATACCAAATGTATTGCTTTCATTACATCTCAAAAGATTAATTTCAAAATCGCCATTAGTTACAGCATCGATAAAGGTTTGGTTGCCGTAGCTCAGTTGGACATAACCATCCGAAACAGGCTGCCCATCACAGGTGTTAAATGTACCTACCACTGTTTCCTGAATGACATCAGGGTTATCTGGTACTACAACTGTAATACTAGAATCTGAGTTAAACGGCCCTATGGTTTCGTTATACAAAGAAGCATCATCACAAAAGTTATAACTATAAACATTAAGCACTAAACTTTCATTACTTGGCACATAGCCGCAAACTTCGCCATTCTCATTAGTATAGCCATAAGTTGTACCAAAAGTCGCACTTGTAATAGATACAGACATATTTGCTAAAGGAACATTGTCTTCATCTGTTGTAGTTACACAAAGGGTGATGGCTTCTGCGGGAATATCACAGTTCCAGAAGCTAAAATGTGACACTGTACCCACATACATATTGCCTTGTAGTGTTGCTTGTCCTTCTTCTTTCCAATAGCCAGTAGTTTCATCAAAATACCAAAGCGGAATGGTTGCAGGAGCTATACTCATTAAACTAGCATCTACAGGAATTTTTATTTCAGAAGTTGAACCTTCGGACAAGTTTAAATCTTCGCCACCAGAACCTCTCAGTTCAACAGCAAGCATGCCTAAAGTTTGAAGCATACGCTCAGCACCATTTTCATTTTCGGCATAAAGCATACCTGGCATTTGTAGCGGCATATCCTCATCTGTAGGATCAAGGTGATGCATGATTACGTCTACCGATCCAGAATAAGCAGTGCCATCTTCTTTTATAAAATTACCATCAAAACTCACAGAGCTCCCATCGTTATCGGTTACGGTTCCTGAACTTCCACTTGTTACTGAGCCTACAACAGTAGCTTCTAACATCATAATGTTGACCTTATTGGTGCCATTGGAAGGCACAACACTTCTAGAGGCGTGGATATATCCCGGTTTTTCAGCCTTTACGTAGCCAAAACGCTGGTTAACAGTGGCTCCTTTTATTATAAATACTCCATTACTGTCTGTAGTTGCAGTTGAACTGCCAATGGTAATAGTTGTCCCTTCAATTGGATTATGGTTTTTGTCGATAACTGTTCCTAAAAAGTCTCTAGAGATTTCATTGCCAAAATATTCGGAAAAGGTATCGGGTATATTTTCTTGTGGGTCATTATTGCCAGAAGGACCATCATCTTTTTGGCACGATGTTACCACAATTAATGACAATAAAAGTATTAAAATAAGATTTGGGATGTTTTTAATTCTTTTCATAGTGAATTGATTTAGTTAAAATTAAGTCTTAAAAAGGTATTGTGTAGATAAAACAATCATACATGCAAAATTCCTACCCAAGTCTGTAAATAAAAAACTCTGACTAAATAAATAATCAGAGTTTTTAAATATTGAGAATGAAACTTCTTATAAGCCAAAAGCTTCTTTAACCTTATCTACATAATCTAATTTTTCCCATGTGAATAGTTCTACTTCCATGGTTTTAGGCTCACCGTTAGGTTGTTGAAAAGTTTTAGTGACCACTTCATTATGTCTTCCCATATGGCCATAGGCAGCGGTTTCGCTATACATGGGTTGACGAAGTTTAAGACGCTCCTCAATAGCAGCTGGTCGCATATCAAAAATTTCAGAAACTTTTTGTGCTATTTCACCATCCGTAAGATTAAAAGGGCAAGTACCGTAAGTATCAATAAAAATTCCCATAGGTTCTACCACTCCAATAGCATAAGACACTTGTACCAAGACCTCTTCACAAACACCAGCAGCAACTAGGTTTTTAGCAATATGTCTGGTTGCGTAAGCGGCACTTCTGTCTACTTTGCTTGGGTCTTTACCAGAAAATGCGCCACCTCCATGCGCCCCTTTTCCGCCATAAGTGTCAACGATTATTTTTCTGCCTGTTAAGCCAGTATCACCATGAGGTCCACCTATTACAAATTTTCCTGTCGGATTAATATGATACTTAATATCATCCGTAAATAGAGGTTTTATGTGGTCTGGTACTTTAGCTACAACACGAGGTATTAAAATTTCGACCATGTCTTTTCTGATTTTTGCTAACATGGCATCATCAGTATCAAAAGCATCATGTTGTGTGGAAATTACAATAGCATCAATACGTTGCGGTGTATTGTCATCACTATATTCAATCGTTACTTGACTTTTAGAATCTGGCCTTAAGTAAGTAATATCTTTATTTTCACGACGTAATGCAGCGAGTTCTTTAAGTATAAGATGCGAAATATCCAACGCTAAGGGCATATAGTTATTGGTCTCATTGGTAGCATAACCAAACATCATCCCTTGGTCGCCAGCACCTTGCTCTTCTTTTGTGGCTCTATCTACACCTCTGTTAATATCTGGTGATTGCTCGTGTATTGCTGAGATGACTCCACATGAGTTACCGTCAAACATATAGTCTCCCTTGGTGTAGCCTATTTTATTAATAGTATCTCTTGCTATTTGTTGTACATCGAGATAGGTGTTAGACTTTACTTCGCCAGCGAGTACAACCTGTCCAGTAGTTACAAGGGTTTCGCAAGCTACTTTAGACTCTGGGTCAAAGGCTAAAAAATGATCGATTAATGCATCACTAATTTGATCTGCAACTTTATCTGGATGGCCTTCCGAAACACTTTCGGAAGTAAATAAATATGGCATAAATCCTATTTTAGTTTATTAAAATTGAGATTGCTTTAATGCTAGAGAAGTTAACAAACGAACTGCTTTAGCATTTTTATTAAAACTGAATAGGTTTCAGTTTAAGAGGTTGCAATCAGACAAATTTTTCCTCTTTATAAATCTTGGCAAAAATAAAGATTAAATTTAAGATAGAGCATCTTCAAATGATAATGAAATCATAAAATGAGTTGCAGGTTTTATGTTTTGCATTATAATATTTTTGCTTAACAATAGAAAACACAAGGGTTTTAGAAACTTATGTAGACCTGTGTATGTGTTAAACTATAAAAAAATCCTTAAAATAATTTTGAATTTAAATTTTTGTGTTGCAATATTTGTACTCATAAAGTTCAAAACACTTATTGAAATGTTATCAAGAAAGGTGGAGGGAATAGACCCTTTGAAGCCTTAGCAACCCTTAGACTTACTAAGAAGGTGCTAAATTCTACTTGAACGCGCAAGTCATTTTTTGCAGGTTCGGATAGATAACTTAAGACTAATTACTCATCTGTGATTAGCATTTTCTTTATAACATTTTTCTATTAAGTACGCTTCGTTAAGAAGTTTATTTGGCTTTTGGTTTAATCGTGCTATTTGTTGAATGGGATTAATGATAGAGAAACAGATAGATTTTTTGATTAGACGAGAAATAAAAATTTAGCATAGCCTTAGCTACGGTCAATTTTTATTTTGAAGTATTAGCGAAAAAGATGCTTTTACTCCATTAATCTTGTTCTGCAAATAGCACTCATTATTAATTCAAAAACTTAGAAAAATGAGTACACAAAAATTTGCAACAAAAGCGTTGCACGCAGG
>JAGQZO010000125.1 GCA_020435515.1 Winogradskyella sp.
TACATTATCTGAAAGTCGTCTAATATCCGTTTACTTTCATGACAATGCAAGTTTAGGATTGGATGTAGGATACGATGCGGCTGTTTTTGGTGGCAACGTTACTGAGTTTGCATTGTACTCTCATTTAGTACAAGGTAATGAAGGTATACCAATGGCAATACAAACGGTTAATTCTGTGGATATTTCAGATGTTGTTATCCCACTAGGAGTTAATGTAAGTCAAGGATTGGAAGTAAGGTTTAGTGTCGCTGATATGGCGTTGCCAAGTTCAGTAAATATATATCTAGAGGATACGATTGCTAATACATTAACCTTATTAACAAATAGTGATTATGTAATTTCTACATCAACTGAATTATCCGAAACAGGACGTTTTTTCTTAAGAGTAACTGAATCCATATTGTCAACTACTCAAAATGATTTAGATACTTTAAATGTTTTTGTAATAAATCACTCTAAAGAGTTAATTGTAAGAGGTCAGTTGCAAGAAAGTACAAAGTTAGTTTTATATGATCTTCAAGGAAGAAAAGTACTTTCATTAGAGCTTGACTCATCTATTTTTGAAAATCGTATCGATATATCTCCACTTAATGGTGGTGCTTACATCATAAATCTTCAAAATGAGATGTGGGGAAAATCAAAAAAAATCGTCATAGACTAAAATTAATTCAAATTCATTAAATAATCTTAGGTATAATACCTCTACAAAACTTCTCTAAATACTTATATTTACTTATATTAGTGCCTTAACACTGATGTTGTGTTGAAGTTTTAGCTTGTATCATGATTATTTTTTGGCAACGATGATAAGCAGAAAGATCCTCTTACTTGTTTTTTTAATCTCATCCATTGTTTATGGTCAAGAGATTCCTCCTATTCAGATTTTTACTACTCAAGACTATAAAGCAGAAGATCAAAATTGGGATATTTCTCAAGATAAAGAAGGTGTAGTTTATTTTGCAAATAACAAAGGGTTGCTCAGATATAATGGTGCAAGATGGGAATTGTTTCCAACCCCTAACCAATCCATCTTAAGGTCGGTTAATATAATTAATGAAAAGATCTACACAGGCAGCTACATGGATTTTGGCTATTGGGAAAAAGACAACTATGGAGGGTTGGTGTACACCTCTTTGATAGATAAACACGGTATTGATCCAAAAGAAGATGAACAATTCTGGGATATTGTAGAGATAGAAAATTATATTCTATTTCAGTCTTTAGACAGAATATACATTTATAGCGTTGATGCCAATACTTTTAAGATTATTGAATCTAACCAAAGAATAAATAAAATTTTCAAAGTAAACCAAACTATATACTTTCAAAAAAATGGAAATGGTATTTATGAAATTCTAAATGGGGAAGAAAGACTTGTTTTATCATCTAAGAAATTCCAGGATAATGAAATTATTAGCATATATAGTATTGATGAATCTTTATTGTTGGTAACTAGAGAAAATGGTATCTATAGTTACAAAAATGGGGAAGTCTCTATCTGGAACAATAAAGTGAATGATGTGATAAAAAACTTAAGCGTCTACAGTAGCATAAGGCTTAGTGATGGTAGTTTTATTTTCGGTACTATATCAGAAGGAATTTTACACTTAAATTCTAATGGTGAAAAAATAATAAAAATAAATCAGGCAGGTGGTTTAAGTAATAATACCGTGTTATCTGTTTTTGAAGGTAATCAGGGTGATTTGTGGCTGGGCTTGGATAATGGTATTAATTGTGTAAACCTAAATTCACCTTATAGGGTTTATAAAGATAAGCAAGGGGTTTTGGGGACTATATACACATCTATAAAAGTTGATGAAAATTTGTATTTAGGAACTAACCAAGGCCTTTTTTATAAGGATTTGACTAAAGACACTAAATTTAGCTTTATAGAGAAAACCAAAGGGCAGGTATGGGGTTTAGAGTACTTAAAGGGCACGCTGTTTTGTGGTCACGATAAAGGTACTTTTATAATAAACAACGATAAAGCTGAACTTTTAAATGGAGAAATAGGATCTTGGGTATTTAATGAAATTGAAGACAAGCCAAATTTTATTATACAAGGAGGTTATGAAGGGTTAAGTATACTGGAATTGCGAGATGGCATTTGGTCGTTTAGAAATAGAATTGAGGGTTTTGATATCTCCTCAAGATATTTTGAGTTTGTAAATTCTAATGAACTATTAGTTAACCACGAATATAAAGGTGTTTATAAAGTAAAAATAGACTCAAATTTCACAAAAGTTTTAGATTTTAAAAAATTAGATATAAAAGAAGGCCCTAAATCTAGTATCACTAAATACCAAGGAGAGATTCTCTATTGTAATAAGGATGGTGTATTTTATTATAATAAAGAAAAATCTGAGTTTATAAAGAATGAAGTATTAAGTGAACCTATGAAAGGTGATGGCTATCTTTCAGGTAAATTGGTTTATGATAAAAGTGGTAATAGATTATGGCTATTTAGTAAGAACAATATTTTTTATGTAGAGCCTGGAACACTTTCAGAAAAACCAAAGATTAATTATGTTCCAATTTCTTATGAACTTAGGAATAGCAAAGTTGGTTACGAAAACATTCTTAGACTAAATAAAAATGAATATTTGGTAGGAGCCAATGATGGTTATTTAGTTGTTAACTTAGATAAGCTTGATAAAGTCAACAATCAAGTTAACATAGATAATATATCTTTTAGTTCATTGCATAATAAATCCGTTAATCTAGGGGTAGACGAATCTGCAGAATTAGAGAATAAGAATAATAGTATTTTGTTCAAGTACAGTGTCACAGATTTCAATAAGTTTTCAAATACTAAGTACAAATATCGATTAGTGGGTATTTATGACAATTGGAGTGATTGGACACCAAAATCTGAAGTACACTTCGAGAACCTTCCTCATGGTAACTACACCTTCGAAGTTAAAGCACACGTAGGAGGAATAGAATCTAACAATACAGCTTCTTACAATTTTACCATAGAAAGGCCATGGTACTTAAAACCGATGGCAATTGCTACCTATATTATATTTGGACTACTCTTTCTTTTCCTAATACAGTATTTTAACAGTAGATACTACAAAAAACAAAAACAAAAATTATTAGAAAAGAAGCAAAGAGAATTAGAGCTAGAACAATTAGAGAATCAAAGACAACTCATTCAATTTAAAAACCAAAATCTTCAGTTAGATATTGAAAACAAGAACAGAGAGCTAGGTACCGCAACTATGAATTTGGTTAAGCGAAATGAACTATTGAATAGTATCAAAGAAGAACTTTCCAAAAGCAAGTCTTTGAATGATATTAAAGGAGTTGTTAGATTGATAAACTCTAACTTGAACAATACAAGCGACTGGAAGCTTTTTGAGGAAGCATTCAATAATGTAGATAAGGATTTTATGAAAAGGATAAAAGCACTTCATCCATCCATAACTTCAAATGATCTAAGACTATGCGCTTATCTGAGGTTAAATTTATCTTCAAAAGAAATAGCACCTTTATTAAATATTTCACATAAAAGCGTAGAGGTAAAGCGATATCGATTGCGTAAAAAAATGGGATTAGACCACGATGAGAGCCTTACAGACTATATTTTAGATTTGTAGGCTGTCAAAATCGCCCAAAAACAACTATACATTACCTATACATTCTGCCACAACAACACTACCTTAAGCTGTACTTTATTTACAGAACACCTGCTAAAACGCTTTATTTAACAGTAATTTAATATCATATTCTTAAATTTTTACATTATTTTTTGAATTGTATGTTTATTGTATAGTCTTTTTTTGAGATTTTCATACTTTTTTATTTTAAGTTGCTGTAACTAATTCAACTAACTATGAAAATCAAAATTTTTACATTCTTTGCTATGCTTCTGTGCGCAGCAATTCATGGCCAAAATGTAGATGTCTCTGGTACGGTTACAGAAGCATCTTCAGGTCAACCGCTCCCTGGTGTAAATATATTGGTTAAAAATACTACCAAAGGGGCATCAACGGATTTTGATGGTAATTTCACATTAAATGAAGTGCCTTTAAATTCAGTTATTGTAATTTCCTATATAGGTTTTATAACTCAGGAAATAACGATTAAAAATGCCGATCCATTACGTATAGTTTTGCAAGATGATGCACAATCTTTAAATGAAGTTGTGGTCATTGGATATGGAACGCAGACCAAAAAAGAGGTTACAGGAGCAGTAAGTGTTCTAGATTCAGAATCTATCGAAAAACTTAATCCTGTCAGGATAGAGCAAGCTATTCAAGGTCAAATAGCAGGTGTAAACATAACATCTGCTTCCGGTTCGCCAGGTAGTGGTCTTAACATTAGAATTAGAGGTATAACTACCAACGGTAATAATGCACCTTTAATTTTAGTTGATGGAAATAGGATATCTGATCTATCTGTATTAAACCCTAGTGATATCAAATCTATTAATGTTTTAAAAGATGCGACCGCTGGTATTTATGGTGTGCAAGCGGCTAATGGTGTCATTCTAATTACAACAAAGTCTGGTGGAAAAAACACAGGTCTAAAATTTCAGTTAGATTCTTATTCTGGGATTCAATTTACGAGTAGAAAAATGGATTTAATGAATGCAAGAGATTTTGCAATTTATGTCAATGATGCAGCAAATGCCACAGAGTTTTTTGTATATCCAAACTCAGGTACTGATTGGCAGGATGAAGTTTTTGAAAGTGCGCCAATTTCTAATGTGAGCTTAAATGTAACAGGTGGTAGTGAAAAATCAGCCTACTCTGCTGGTATTTCGTATCTGAACCAAGACGGTATTGTTGGTGGAAGCAAAAATAATTTTGAACGTTTAACGGCAAGATTGAATTATCAGTACGATATTTTGTCAAATCTAAAACTAACAGCAAACGGATTACATACCCTATCAGAAAAGCAAAATCTAGCTGAAGGTGGTATTGGAGCTGTGTTGTATAATGCAGTAAATATTAATCCAACAATGCCTGTTTTTAATCCCAATGATGATCCATTGTTAGATTTCGATAATTATGCCTTAGCAAATGATATTTCGCAGATAGAAATTGTAAATCCGGTAGCGCAAATCAATGATACTTATAACACGACAAGAGTAGCAAGATGGAGTGGTGTATTGGGGCTAGAGTATAAATTCTTGAATCATTTTACAGCAACATCCCGCTTTCAAGGTAATCACGCCAATGTAAGAGATGACATTTTTAGGCCTGAAGTATATTATGGAGGTGGAAAATCATTGAACACCGTAAACTCTTTTGCCGCACTAAGTGACGATGTTATATTTAATGAAGTAGTTGACTTTGGTGCTGATTTTACAGACTTTTTGTTTGATAATTTTCTTACTTATGAAAATACATTTAATGGTAAGCATCATTTAACAGCTTTAGTTGGGATGACTTTTTCCAGAGAAAAAGGTCGATTTTATGGTGATGTAGGAAGAACAAATATGGGTACCAATGAGCTTGGACAGTCCATTTATGATGAAGGTATGGAAAGGCAACCACGTTTTACAGAAGCGGACTTAGAAAATGGGTTTGATTGGTTTGATTCTCGTCTGTTTTCAACATTCTTTAGGGTTCAATACGATTTCAAAGGAAAATATTTATTCTCATTTCTAATGAGAAGAGACCTTTCTTCTAGATTTTCTTCAGAAAACAACAATAATGTAGGGTATTTCCCCTCTGGGTCTATTGGGTGGAATATGTCTGACGAAGATTTTATGCAAAACATTAGTTGGATAGATAACTTAAAGCTTAGGGCTAGCTATGGTATAATAGGTAATGATAGAATAGGTCCTTTGTTTGGTTCAATAACTAGATTGGACGGTCAAGCTACAATTGATAATGGTTTTGACGAATTGCTATTTGGATTATCTCCAGGTACTCCTGGTAATCCAGACTTAAAATGGGAAGAACAAGAAACTGCTAATATTGGTCTAGACCTTCGTTTATTTAACAGTAAAGTAAGTATTACTACAGATTATTATAGGAAACAAACTAAGGATCTATTATTAAACCCTCAAGCATCTGCTTTAATAGGCGTAGGTGCGCCAGGCACTGGCTTTTCTTTTGTAAATGCAGGTACAGTACGTAATACAGGTTTGGAATTTGCTATCGGTTATAGTGATAATATTGGAGAGGATTTTAAATTCAATATCAACTTTAATATGACAACAATAGACAACGAAGTAGTTTCGTTAAACGGAAGAACTGCGCCAGTAGGCGGTGAGTATGGTGTTGGTCTTGGTATTACCGATATAACACGTATGGTTCCTGGTTTGCCTTTAGGATACTATCATGGTTATAAGACCAATGGTATTTTCCAAACCCAAGCAGAGATAGATGCCCTAGATGCAGCATCTCCTAATGGAACGTACCTAGATAGTAGTATTGGAGAGGCAGCACCAGGAGATTTAAGGTTTGTAGATGTTAATGGTGACGGAGAAATTACACCCGAAGATAGGACTAACATAGGGGACCCAATACCAGATGCTACTTTTGGCCTCAACATTGGCTTTAGTTATAAAAATTTTGATTTTAGTGCCAATGCTTTTGCTTCTGTAGGGCAAGAAATGGTTAGAAATTACGAAAGAAAAGACTTATATGCTAACAGAGGAACTTATATGCTAAATAGATGGCAAGGTACAGGAACAAGTAATTCAGTACCTAGAGCTGTTGCCGGAGCTAACATCAATACAGATCAATTTTCAGACTTTTATGTTGAGGATGCTTCATTTTTACGTTTACAAAACGTACAAATAGGCTATACATTTGGTGAAAAATTCAATTCATCTGTTGGAGTTGATAAATTTAGAATTTATCTTTCAGGTAATAATCTTTTTACACTTACAGATTATTTTGGTTTTGACCCTTCTGCTAACTCAGGTGCTCCACTAGGTGGTGGAATTGATAACGGTTTTTATCCGGTTGCAGCGTCTTGTTTATTAGGAATTAATTTAAACTTTTAACAGTTATGAAAAAGAAATTAATAATTTTATTGAGCTTTATTGCTCTATATACCATAGGTTGTACGGATGACTTTGTGGAGGTAGAGCCAGATGGATTTAATGATTCAGATTTTTTCAACAATCAAGAAGAATATGAAAGTGCACTAATAGGTACTTACGATATGCTACAAGCAACGTTTTGGAACGTGCTTACAGGTATTGTGGCTTCACCAGATTATGCAGCCGGTGGAGATGCGTTTAATTACGACCAGCCAACACTTCAGAATATAAATTTAATGATACATAGCCCATCAGACGAAAACCAATTGCGCAGCATTTGGGGTCTTATGTATGCAGGTTTAAACAGAGCAAATTTTATCTTAGAATTTAAAAATAAAACCGATTTTGAAGGTAAAGATGAAATTATAGCAGAAGCTTATTTTCTTAGAGCGTATTACACATTTGAGTTGGCAAAATACTTTGGTAATATCCCTTTAAAAACAGAAGATAGAAACGGCGTATTAAGGATTGCGGACGAACGTATTTTTCCTGAAGATGAGTTTTCAATGGAACGTGTTTCAGACATAGCAACTACGTATGCTTTGATCGAAGAAGACTTAAAGGAAGCAATTCCTAACCTACCAGTTTCACAAGACTTACCTTATGAAGTAACAAAAGGTGCAGCACAAGCCTTGTTAGGAAAAGTATATTTATATCATGGAAAATTTGATCAAACTAAATTTGCAGATGCAGCAACAATCTTAAACCAAGTAATATCAAGTAATCAATACTCTTTAACAACAGGTGCCTCATACGAAATGCTGTTTGAAGGTGAAGGCGAAAACAGCTCTGAAGCTGTATTCGAAATTCAATATACCGGTGTTCAAGCCGCTGGTTGGAGCTGTATAGAATGTAGTCAAGGAACCTACTTTCCGCAGTTTTGCGGGCCTAGATCACCATATAGTAATGCAACTTATAATGCAGGTTGGGGATTCTGTTTGCCTTCTGTAGAATTATATGACTTATTCGAAGATGGAGACTTAAGAAGAGATGTTACGATTTTTGATTTAAGAGATGCACAAGATTCTTATACTCAAAGTAGAGACGATACAGGACTTTTCAATAGAAAATATATGCCTCGTAAAGCAGATGATGGAGTAGGTGCAGACCCACTAAACTACTCTCAAAATTATCGTGCTATAAGATATGCAGATGTATTACTTATGGCTGCAGAGGCTGAGACTCAGAGTGGTGGAGGTAATGCACAAAGCTATCTCAATCAAGTCAGAGCTAGAGCATACGGAGACAATAGTCACGATTATACCGCTGCAGAGGGTGATTTATTAGAGGCCATTTATTTAGAAAGACGAAAAGAAATGGCTGGTGAAGGACACGGATTCTTTGATTTAGTTAGAACTAATAGAGCAGCCTCAACCATACAAGGTTTTACCGCAAACAAAAATGAAGTTTTCCCAATTCCACTAATAGAGCTTCAATTGGCTCAAGCAGAAGAGCGATGGGGAAATCCTGGATATTAAAAAAAGAGTTGAACAAAAATTAGATTAAAATGAAAATATTTAAAAAAGGAGTTTATTACATTTTAGCATTACTGATGTTAAGTGTTTCATTTTCTTGTGAAGAAGATGATGAGTTAAACATAATAGCAGGATTGAATTTCAATATCGCTGAGTTGAATCCAGAGGGAAACAAAATTGGAGTTATAGCTACAACAATACCACCAGATGGCAGAATCCTATACACAATAGATTTTGGTAACCCAAATGACGATGCTGATATATTTCAAACCAGTGGTCCAATGGTAACTTATGAATACCCTGAAGAAACTGCAACGTACACAATTACGGTTACAGCATCACTGCCTGGTAGAGATGATGTTTCTATTTCCGAAGATTATACAGTTATCTTTCAAGAACCAGATCCAGATCCAGTTGACAACCCATTTTTTGGAACTTGGCGTTTAGCACCAGAAGCAGGTGCGTTGGGTGTAGGCCCAGGACAAGGCGATGTATCTTGGTGGTCTAATTCGCCTGAAGATGTTGTTACAAGAGATTGTTTGTTTGATGACGAGTACGTATTTAATGCTGATAATTCTTTTCAAAATGTATTAGGTGCTGAAACATGGTTAGAGCCATGGCAAGGTACTGACCCAGAAGCTTGTGGCACACCAGTTTTCCCACACGATGGAACAGCAACAGCTTCATATGAATTTACTAGTAGTGAGCTAACAATTACTGGTGCAGGAGCTTTTATGGGATTAGCAAAAGTTGTTAATGGTGCAGAGTTAGGTACAGGAGATACTGTTCCAGAATCAAGAACTTACCAATATATACTATCTGATGATGGTCTATCATTAACGCTACAAATTCAAGTAGCAGGTGATGGCTGGTGGTCATTTAGATTTGTTAAGGATGCACCTCCAGCGCCTTCAGCTCTAGAAGGGACTTGGCGTTTAGCTCCAGAAGCAGGTGCGTTTGGTGTTGGCCCAGGGCAAGGAAACGTATCGTGGTTTTCTAGTTCAACCGAAGATGTAACAACAAGAGATTGCTTATTTGATGATGAATATGTATTTAACGCAGATGGAACTTTTCAAAATGTGTTAGGTTCAGAAACATGGTTAGAGGCTTGGCAAGGACAAGATCCAGAAGGTTGTGGTACACCTGTTTTTCCTCACGATGGTACCGCTTCAGCAACTTATGATTATGACGAAGGTGCAGGAACTTTGACTATTAATGGTCAGGGGGCATTCTTGGGTCTAGCTAAAGTTTTTAACGGAGGTGAATTAGCTAATCCTGGTGATGCACCAGAAAGCATAACATATATCGTCGAATTTCAAGATGACAATACCATAATTGTTGATATCGCCATTACTGGAGATGGATGGTGGAGATTTAAGTTGGTGAAAGATGCTCCTCCAGCTAATCCATTGGTAGGTACATGGAGACTGGCTCCAGAGGCAGGTGCTTTTGGTGTAGGGCCTGGTCAAGGTAACGTATCATGGTTTTCTAGTTCAACTGAAGATGTAACAACAAGAGATTGCTTATTTGATGATGATTACGTATTTAATGCCGATGGAACATTCGAAAATGTTCTGGGCTCAGAGACTTGGGTAGAAGCATGGCAAGGTAACGATCCGGAAGGATGTGCAGCTCCTGTATTTCCACATGATGGATCAGCATCAGCAACTTATAACTATGACGCAGGTGCTGGTACAGTAACTTTAGATGGCGCTGGGGCATTCTTAGGCTTGGCTAAGGCTGTTAATGGAGCCGAATTAGCTAGTCCTGGTGATGCACCAGACTCTGTAGAATATATTATTGATTTTGAGGATGATAATACAATAATAGTGGATATCGCGATAGCTGGTGACGGCTGGTGGAGATTTAAACTTGTAAGACAATAATTGTTTAGTCAAATGAACTGAGATTAGGTCAATATTTACCATGTATTGGCCTATCAGTTCATATTAAGAAGTACATGTCTCAAGTAAAAGGTAGATTACCTTAATAAATCAAAATAAAAACATAAAATTAACTATATGAAAAATAATCTAATCGTACTGTTCTTATTGTTCAGTGTATCTTTTGCGCTAGCACAATCAGATAAAGTATCCGTTGAGAAAAGTGCTGACGGTTTCAGGCTTGTTGTTAATGGTGAAAACATGATGATTAACGGAATGAATTGGGATTATGTTCCTATTGGTTCTACCATTACTGATACCGGTATTTGGGGCAGATCAGATGATATTATCAAGGCAGCTTTAGATGAAGAAATGCTACTCCTAAAAAACATGGGAGTTAATGCTATAAGAACTTATGGTCTTAAGCCTAAATGGATTCAATATATTTATGAAAACTATGGTATTTATACCATGCTCAACATTACGTTTGGCGCTTATGGTCTAACAATAAATGGAGCTTGGACTCCTCAAACTGATTATGCAGATGAGGCTACCAGAGAAATTCTTATGCAAGAAGCCATCGATATGGCAAATACCTATAAGGACACTCCAGGTTTACTTCTGTATATGATAGGTAACGAAAATAATTACCATTTATCTTGGACTGGCGCTGAAACGGAAGCTATTCCCATTGAAGGTGCTGAAGATACTGGAAAAATAGCTGCTGCGAGAGCACTATATAAAGCATTTAATGATGCAGCAAAAGAAGTAAAAGCTATAGATCAATCACATCCTGTAGCAATTTGTAATGGCGACTTATTGTATTTAGATATCGTAAAACAAGAATGTAAAGACATAGATATCTACGGAACTAATATGTATAGAGGTGTTTCATTTGGCGATGCTTTTCAACGTGTTAATGATGAGTTAGATATGCCAATACTTTTTGCGGAGTTTGGATCAGATGCATTTAATGCTAAAGACAACAAAGAAGACCAATACATGCAAGCTTATTTTGATGTAGAAAATTGGAAAGATATTTATCAAAACGCAGCTGGTTTAGGAAAAGCAGGAAATTCTATAGGTGGATTTACATTTCAATTTAGTGACGGTTGGTGGAAATTTGGGCAAACCAAAAACCTAGATGTTCATGATAACAATGCATCATGGCCAAATGGAGGTTATTACATGGATTTAGAGCCTGGTCAAAATAACATGAATGAAGAATGGTTTGGTATCTGTGCAAAGGGACCAACTGATGCGAGAGGTTTATACACACTTTACCCAAGAGCTGCTTACTATGCACTTAAAGAAGTACATCAATTAGATCCATATGGTGAAGGTGTAAATCAAGATTTTCTTTATAACTATTTCAATAACATAAATGTTATGGATGCGGTTCTTAGAGCTAGAGGAGATAAGGCTGCATTAGGAGGTGGTGATTCAGAAAAATTGAGTATAAGCAGGTTGTCAGCTCAATTCACTACGTTCAACACAGGAGGTAGTTTAATTACTACACCAGATACTGAAGATCCAAATGCCAATGTATTTCCTAATCAATTAGGTTTTGATCATATGCAATCATACTTTGTTGGTATACAGGGAAAACCAGCAGCAAATATGAGAGCTAATGTAGAGTTCAATATTTTAGGTAATGTAGCAGAAAATCCTATAAATGAAATTTTTTACGAGAATGTAGGTAGACCTGTAACAATTGTTGGAGTTGAAGGTGGAAATGATCTTGATGTTGAGATTGCTGACTTCAACAGATTACGAGTATATCAAGCAGAATTTGAGTGGAAGGCTAAAGAGTTTGACCTAAGAGGATTTTATAGAACAGGTCATTACCATTGGGCTTACGAGGGAGATTTCTTCAACCTTTATCCTGAAGCTAATTATGGTCCAAACCTAGATATCTACAATGGTGAGATTTTAGGTGTTGAAGTAGATGCTAAAGGTGAGTTAGAAGGTTTAAAAGCAGCCTTTGGACCTCAACTTTGGTGGGGCGCTAACCCAACAATGTTGTTAAAATATTCAAGAAATATCCTTAATTGGGACGTAACAGGTATCTATCATAGAGACCTTAATACAGATTTAGAGTTTGATGAAAATGGCAGACGTATATTAAATCCTAATCAGGTACGTTCAGGTATAATTCCACCTTGGCCAACAGAAAGAGCCACTCTAGCTATAGAAAGAGACTTTGGTAGTTTTGGTGTAACATTAGGTGGTATTTGGGGTGGAAATCCATTAAATGGAAGTTCTTTTCAAATGTATGAGGAAGACAATGATGTGGTGGTTGTAGACAAAATCAATAGTAAGGATAATTGGGGAGCCAAAGCCAAAGTAACGTATCAAAAAGGACGATTCAATTGGTATGCTCAAGGATCTTACATGGGTCTTGTAGCCAATGGAGGTGTAGATCAAACAAGAACTTTTACAGGTTGGAGACTTAAGGATTCTGGTAGTGGTAATATGACAAACTTCTTATCAGGTTTCACATATTCTTTTGGAAATGTACAAGTAGCACCTAACTTTATGTGGCAAAAACCATTAGTGGATCCAATGCCAAATGGTGTGTTTGCACCTGGTAGATTAAGAAATGTTATTGACGATCCTTTTGCCGTAAGAGGTGGAAATCGAGAAACTACAGCAGGTGAAATTTTATTCACTTTTGACCCTACACCTGGCACATGGATGTATGAATGGAACAACGATAGAGAAGAAGATGCTAAGTTTGCTATGAGTGCAGGATTTGTTTACAGACACTTACCAACAACTCAAGATGCACACATAGGTTTCTTAGCTAATCGTACATTCTTTGCGTTTTCTGAATCAGCACCAGCTGAAGATTTATGGGAAGCACACACACGTATTGTTTCTAAGTTGAATCCTGACTTAGGGATTATAGGAAACTTCTATTATGGTAATGGACAGGGTAATGGTGATTCTGATAGAACTATTACACGTTTTGGTGGTGATGTGAGAATGCTTTATAAGAACTTTAAAGTAATGTCTCATGTAAAAGTTAATGATTGGGGACCTTTTGATTACCACAGAGATTTCAACTTAACATTCCCATTACAATTAATGCTAGATGTTTCAACGACACTCGGAAAGCCAGATTGGTTTATTTTACCTAGTACACAGGTGGGAATTAGAGGAACTTGGAGATCCTTAGACCAAAATTCACCAAGGTATTTACCTCTAGCGACTGATCCAAACTCAACCAATCCAAATTCACCACCAGCTATAAGTCCAGTAGGGTTTCCTGATGGTTCGGAGTGGGAAATAAGAACTTACATCCACATTAATATTGGTAAATAAAATTCTATGATTATGAAAAATAAAAGTATAAAATATAGCATCATCTTACCTTTAGTTGGGTTAATATCCGCTGTAATGATTAGCTGCGAAAGGGGTTTTTCTGATGATGTGGAATTGGCAACATTCCCTACAAATGGTGATATCTTTATAGATGATCCAGTAGGCTTAACGGATGAATTTTTCACATCTTTTGATCCTGCAACAGGTGCCAACACTAATGGATTTGGCACAGACAACAATGAGGTTTACGAAGGTTCGGCTTCAATAAGAATTGACGTACCAGCGCCAAATGATCCAAATGGAGGTTACATAGGTGGGATTTTCAAAGATCGAGGTGAAGGAAGAGACCTATCAGGATATGATGCTTTGACATTTTGGGCTAAGGCATCAACGTCTGCAATAATTGAAGTTGGTTTTGGCTCAGACTTTATAGAAGATAAATATGCTGTTGGTTTTGGTAATCTAGAACTCTCAACAGCTTGGAAAAAATATATTATTCCTATCCCAGACCCTACTAAATTAGTTCAGGAACGAGGCTTGTTTTTATTTTCTGCTGGTACTCAAAGTACAAATGGCGCATCATATTCTTTTTGGATTGATGAGTTGCGTTTTGAGAGCTTAGGCACATTAGGTCAACCAAGACCAAGAATACTTGGAGGACAAGACCAAACGGCACAAGCTAATATTGATACATCAGTACCATTAATAGGATTAACCTATACTGCCAATCTTCCAGATGGTCAAGATATTACAGTGTCTGCAAGACCTTCCTATTTCGATTTTGAAACGTCTAATCCTTTTGTTGCATCAGTAGATGACTTGGGGATTGTCACTGTAGATGGTCCAGGACAAGGTGGAGATAATACAGCTATTATTACCGCAAGCATTGGTGGTGTTGAGGCAGAAGGGTCATTAACAATAGAAGCAGTTGATATTGATGTGATTTCAATATTTAGCGATGTTTTTGCTAATGTACCAGTTGATAATTACAATGGGTTTTACGAACCATTTCAAACGACCTTAGGTGGTGCAGTAGAAGAAAATGGAAATAATATTATTGATTACACTATGCTAAATTTTGTTGCTATTGAGTTTTATGGTAGAGACGGAAGCGGTGTAGAGCCAATAGATGCTACAGATATGACGCATCTCCACATAGAGTTTAGAGTCAATGAGAATGTTGATGCAGCAGACTATATCAATATGGAACTGCATAATAATTTCACATTACCAAATGGTATTTTAGGCTCTTATCAGATATCAGGAACAGAATTATTAAGTAATGAGTGGGTAGAATTTGACATACCATTATCAAGTTTTAATGGTCTTACTGCCAGAGATGCTCTTGGTATGATGCTATTTGTTACCGATAACAATATCGCTAACTTATCAATAGATAATATCTATTTCTACGCAGAAAACTAAAAAAATATGCTAAAAATGAAAACTAAAATTTTAAAAAATAAACTAAAGTCAATTCTCATTTGTACTGTGTTCGGTATTGGATTCATGGTTTTGGTTTCTAACTGTAACCCAGACGAAACACAAAATGTGACTAATTTCAATACCATATCCATGCAAGATGAGTTCGATGTAGATGGAGCACCAAATCCAGCTATGTGGACCTATGATATAGGTACTGGTAACAACGGATGGGGAAATAATGAGCTTCAGTATTATACAGACAGACCAGAAAATGTCGTTGTAGAAGATGGTATGTTAAAAATAACTGCAATTCAAGAAGATTTTGAAGGCTCTGGTTACACATCCGCAAGACTTTTAACACAAGGCTTGTTTGAGCAAAAATACGGACGTTTTGAAGCTAGAATGAAATTACCATACGGCAAAGGTATGTGGCCAGCATTTTGGTTATTAGGTGCTAATATTGATGAAATCAGTTGGCCATTTTGCGGTGAAATTGATGTAATGGAAAATGGTGGCTCAAAACCAACAATTGTTAGTGGTGCAGTTCACGGACCTGGATATTCAGCAGGTAATGCCATTGTAAAAGAATATGAGTTTACGGATAGTCGTGTAGATTCCGAATTTCATATTTATGGCATAGAATGGGGCCCAAACTACATCAATTACTATGTTGATGACGTACTCTATAACCAAATTACTCCTGAAGATGTAACAGGAGACTGGGTTTTTAATAATGGCCCATTCTTTATGATTATAAATTTAGCAGTAGGTGGTGTGTTTGATGGTAACCCAAACGAAAATACTGTATTCCCTCAAACGATGTACGTAGACTACGTAAGAGTTTATTCAGCTAACTAAAATAATTACAAAAAAATAATAAGGTCAAGAATTATAATATCTTGACCTTTTTGACCCTCATCTATTAATATTAAACTGCGAATCATTAAGATTTTGGAAAAGAAAACTACACAAGATAAAGCCGTAAAATTAGAACCTGTTAGTATTAACGGAAAAGACTATTTTAAGATATCTAACAGCGAACAAATGCGTCCTTTCTTTATGAGTATTGTAAGTGACTCTAACCATTGGATATTTATATCAAGTAATGGTGGTTTAACTGCTGGAAGAAAAAATGCTGAATATGCGTTATTTCCATACTATTCAGATGATAAGATTACGGAGTCTGCGGAAATCACTGGTGCAAAATCTATTTTTCAAGTTACCAAGAATGGGGAAAAATATATATGGGAGCCCTTTTCAATTAGGTTTCAAGATAACTACAATACCAAGTGCAATCTTTATAAGAGTGTTTATGGCAATGCCTTAATCTTTGAAGAAGAAAATCTTGATTTAGGATTAACTTTTAGATATGAGTGGTGTTCTAGCAATAAGTATGGTTTTGTTAAAAAATCAACTTTAGTAAATAATTCTGATCAAACAGTCGAAATAAAACTTGTAGATGGCATTCAAAACGTAATGCCCTTTGGCGTAAGCAGTGCACTGCAAAATGCGAGCAGCAATCTAGTAGATGCTTACAAACGAACAGAGTTAGTTGAAGATTCTGGTGTAGGGATTTTTGCTCTAAGTGCCATTATAGTAGATAAGGCAGAACCTAGTGAAGCTCTTAAAGCCAATATAGCATGGTCTCTAGGTATAGACAACCCTACTTATTTATTATCCTCTTTACAATTAGATAAGTTTAGAAACTTTGGTAGTGTTGAACAAGAAACAGATGTTAAAGCAGAAAAAGGAGCATATTTTATTAATATAACAATACAGCTTGATTCCAAAGAATCTAAAGATTGGATTATTGTAGCTAATGTTAACCAAGATGCTTCAGATATTGTCGCCATTTCAAAGCAAATAAAAACAGACAATCGACTTTTAAGTAAGGTTGAAGCTAATATCCAACTTGGCACTGAAAAATTAATAAAACTCAATGCCTCATCAGATGGTTTACAGTTAACCTCCGATAATTTAAGAGATACGAGGCATTTTTCAAACACGCTTTTCAACATTATGCGAGGTGGTATTTTTGATGATGGCTACACTATTGAAAAATGGGATTTTGAAAACTATTTAAAGAATGCCAATAAGGATGTTCATCGTCAAAGTGAAGACATATTAAAAGATTTACCTGAAACATTCTCTTTACAAACATTACGAAAGTTTGCCAATTGGAACGATAATAAAGATTTTAAGAGACTTGCTCTAGAATATTTACCACTAAAGTTTAGCAGAAGACACGGTGATCCAAGTAGACCTTGGAATAAGTTTTCAATCAATACAAGAAGTGAGGTTGATGATTCTAAAATCCTAGATTACGAAGGTAACTGGAGAGACAT
>JAGQZO010000126.1 GCA_020435515.1 Winogradskyella sp.
ATCAAAAGATTTACAACAAATATTGGTTTTACAGTTTTAAAATTCATAATTGAATCTTTTAAAATATAAGTGGTAAAACAAATTGAAACATTAAAATCAACAAGATTACTGAAATGATATTCAATATGACTCCTACCCTTGCCATTTGATGTACTTTTACAAAACCACTTGCAAATACAATAGCATTTGGAGGTGTTGCCATTGGCAACATAAAAGCACAACTACTTGCCATTGTTACAGGTATAAGCAAATACAATATAGGTACTTCTAAACCAATGGCAATACCAGCGACAACTGGTGCTAACACAGCTGTAAGGGCAACATTACTCATCAATTCTGTCATAAACAACATTAAAATGATAAGTAAAGAAGCAGTGAACAAAACGCTTATTTCGCTTTTAGAAATGGTTTCTGCAACAATATCTACTATACCACTAGCAGACATCCCTTTAGCTAATGCTAAACCACCACCAAATAGTATTAAAATTCCCCAAGCTAATTTTTGGGTATCCTTCCACTCTAAAATAAACTCACCTTTCTTAAACTTATGTGGTATTATAAATAGAGCTAAAGCTCCTAAGACACTAATCATGGTATCTGTTAGCCCAAATTTTGGAAATACGCCATTAATAACGGTTCTGAAAATCCAAAGAGACACTATTACTGCAAAAGTGATTAGCACTTGTCTTTCTTTAGATGAAATTTTACCCAACTTGTTCAATTCTTCAACAATTACAGTTTTTGAAGCACCGAATTTTATTCCATCATTTGGAAAAAGTTTTATTAAAAAAAAGTAGATAACAGCAATTAATACGGTTGAAAAAGGCAGTCCAACAATTAACCAATTCAAGAAGTCTATTTTTATATTGTATTCATTTTCTAACAAGCCTATTAGAATAGAATTTGGAGGTGTGCCAATGATTGTTGCTATTCCACCTGCATTGGCTGAAAATGCGATACCAAGCATCACACTCAAAGCAAAGTTTTGGTCTTGCTTGGTAAAGCCATCAGCATCGTTAATAAGTAAATTTATAACCGACATGGCTATTGGTAACATTACAACTGCACTTGCCGTATTACTAATCCACATACTCATAAAAGCCGTAGCGAGCATAAAACCCAATATAACCATTTTTGGTGTTGTGCCTGTAAGCTTTATAATATTTAGAGCAATACGTCTATGAAGGTTCACTTTTTCCAAGGCTAAAGCCAAAACAAAACCACCAAAAAAGAGAAATACTATTGGACTTCCGTAGTTAGCACCAACCTCATCCATTGGCATCACTTTAAATAAAGGAAACAAAAACAAGGGCAATAATGCAGTAACCGAAATAGAAACCGCTTCTGTAATCCACCAGATTATCATCCAAAGTGCAACAGCAATGACAATATCAGCTTTGTTTGAAATTAAGTTAAACTGAAAAACTTGAAGAACAATAAATAGTAAAGGCCCTAGTATTAAACCCAAACGTTTTGATAGTGGATAGTTGTTCATGTTAAATAAAAGTAGAAATATAATACGAAATCTTTAAAAAATAACGTTTATCGACTATGAAGAAAGTAATACTCCTCTTATTTATCGTTGGTTTAATCTTCGTTGCTTTTCAATTTAAACCAGTTGAAAAAGCGTATGATACGGTAAAAGCGGTTATTGAAACTCCGAATTTAATAAACAAAGACAGCTTAACAATTAAATCTAGAGTTAACATACCTGAAGGTTATAAGCGTGTTGAGTATCCTAAGGGTAGCTTTGAGGACTATCTTAGAAATTACAAACTCAAAGCCTTTGGAAGTAAAATCATAAATTACGATGATACTGAATACTTTTGGCAACGTGGACATATTGGTATTTTAGAAGTACCTGTGCCAAAAAATGGACTGCAACAATGTGCTGATGCACTCATTAGAATTAGAAGTGAATATCTATGGGACAACAATAGAAAGGATGACATAGGCTTCAACTTTACATCTGGAGATTATTGCTCATGGAAAAAGTATGCCGAAGGCTATAGACCGAAAATCAATGGAAATAAAGTAACCTTTCATAAAACGGCTAATGCCGACCATACCAAGGACAATTTTTACAATTACTTAAATCTTATTTATACCTATTCTGGTACGTTATCACTTTATAACGAACTAAAATCTGTAAAGGCCAAAGACTTAAAAATCGGTGATATGCTCATAAAAGGTGGTAGTCCTGGACATATTGTAATGCTTTGTGACGAAGTTATTAATGACAAAGGAGAAAAATTATTTCTTCTTTTTCAAGGGAATACCCCTGCACAAAGCGTTCATTTGGTTAAAAACCTAACAGATTCTACTATTTCTCCATGGTATAAATTAGAAGATGATGCCATAACTCCTGTGTCTAATTATACATTTAGTAATTCAAAATTCGTTCGATTTAAGTAAGCATATTTGTATCTTTGCAACATGAGCAAAGCACTTACACCACAAGAACTTCACAACTTAGCGATGAATCATGTAGGCAAGGATTTAGAATCTCGTGGCTTTGAATTTATCGCTATTAATAGTAAGCTAAAACGCCATCCTCAATTTGTTTGCATTGACAAAAATAGCCAGTATTATTTCGTCATTGTAAGAGCCGTCATGTTGCCTGAAAACCCTAACAATTATGATGTGGTATGGATGGAGACTTTTAAGAAACATGCTTATGAAAAGGATGCTAAAGTTTTGTATGCAGGTGTTGGACTAGGAAACCCAAATGGCGAAAATTTACCAATCTATCTTAACGAAGAATACCTTATTGAATATAACGGTATTCAAGTCATAGAATTGAATTTAAATTAAACTATGAAAAAACTCTCACTTGTCTTAGTAATTCTTCTATGTATATCTTGCAAAGAAGACAAAAAAGAAAATAAACTTATAAAATTAACAGGTCCTGTTTTTGGGACAAGCTTCAATATTCAATATGCTGATGATGAAAACACAGATTACTCAAAACAAATAGACAGCTTATTTAATAATGTAAATCAATCTTTATCGACTTATATTACAGATTCTGATATTTCAAGATTAAACCGAAATGAAATAAACGAAGTAGATCATTATTTTGTAGAAGTTTTTAATACTTCAAAATCTATTTACCATGAAACCGAAGGTATTTTTGACCCAACTATAGGTAATGTGGTTAACGCATGGAATTTTGGAGCAGAAACAAATAAATTTTTAACCGATAGCACTACAATAGATAGCTTGATGCAGTTTGTTGGGCTTAATAAAGTAGGTTTAAAAAACAACAAAATCATAAAACCCAAAGGTGCCTATTTAGAGTTCAACGCAATAGCTAAAGGTTATGGTGTAGACGTAATAGGCGAATTTCTAGAATCAAAAAACATCACTAATTATTTATTAGAAATAGGTGGGGAAATTAGAGTGAAAGGAAAAAATATTGAAAAAGATTCTCCTTGGAAAGTTGGATTGGACGAACCTCGTTTTGACGGTGAACAATCCGTATTTAAAGCTTTGGAATTAAAAAACGAAGCTATGGCTACGTCTGGTACTTACAGAAAGTTTAAGGTGGATGAAAACGGAAACAGATATGCACATATTATTGATACCAAAACAGGGTATCCAACTAAAACAAACATTTTAAGCGTTTCGGTTATAGCACCAGATTGCATGACTGCCGATGGCTACGCAACTGCTTTTCAGGCTATGGGAATAGAAAAGGTGACTTCTTTTTTAAAATCGCACCCAGAACTTAAGGCTTATTTTATCTATGAAGACACTGATAAAACTTTAAAAACCTTAAACCTTAATAATTTTCCTGAATAAAAAAGTGACCTAGATATTACCAGTGTGTCTTATAATTGCTATTAACTCTTATTTATATATTAAGTCGTGCCTTTGTTCGTTTTTGGTGCGGCTTTTTATTTTCTCACTAATGGAATGATTTCACCTTTCGCCAAACGGTATTTGTCTATTTCAGAATCTGACAACGTAGCTGTATAATCTACTTCTTCAACCTTAAAACCAACATGTCGAAGTTTATCAAAATAGTCTCTCCCATACACTCTGACATGATCGTATTGACCAAAGATTTTGGCACGCTCAACTTTATCTGTAATTGTATTATCTTCAAATGTAGATTCTCTATTTAAATCTTGCGGTATTTGAAAAATACCAAAACCACCTGGTTTCATAACACGATACAATTCTTGCATAGCCTTAGTATCATCTGGAATATGCTCTAAAACATGGTTACAAAAGATAACGTCATAGCTATTATCTTTAAATGGAAGATTACATATATCTGCCTTTACATCAGCAATAGGAGATAATAAATCTGTAGTCGTATAATCTATATTTTTGAGTTGTCTAAAGCGCTTTAAAAAGCACTGCTCTGGTGCAAAATGAAGAACTCTATATTTTTCTGAAAAGAAGTCGGTTTCATTCTTAATGTATAACCAAAATAAGCGATGTCTTTCTAAAGATAAGGTGGAAGGAGACAATACATTTGGTCTCTGTTTGCCGTAACCATAAGGTAAAAATGTTCTAAAGCTTTTTCCATCAATTGGATCTGTATATCTTTTACCTCTTAAAAAAAAAGCTAAAAGTGGTCTAATAACATAACTCAACCTTATCAATATAGGCCTCGGGAAAAGATTTAAAAAAAACTTGAAAATTGTTTTCATTTAGAGCACCAAAGCATTCTGTCTAAATTTATCTTCTTCATCTGATGTAATCCCCAAAGCTTCATGCACGTAGGCGAATGTTGATAGAATTTCGGGTTTACCATCTACAATAGCAACATCGTGCTCAAAATGTACGCTTGGTTTTCCGTCTAGTGTTACAATCGTCCAACCGTCTTTTAGTTGTTTTACTTTATGAGTTCCCATATTAATCATAGGCTCAATAGCAACAACCATACCTTCAATAAACTTCTTGCCCCTACCTCGCTTACCATAGTTTGGCATTTCTGGATCTTCGTGCATTTTACGACCAATACCATGACCAACTAATTCTCTAACAACTCCATAACCTTCCACTTCACAATACTGCTGTATAGCATATCCAACGTCTCCAACACGATTTCCTACCCT
>JAGQZO010000127.1:0-5482 GCA_020435515.1 Winogradskyella sp.
CGTCAGCGTGTAAGGCGTAGTGAGGTGCAACCTCACGGAGAGCCTTTAATGCACCTCATTCGCTTTACATATTGTTATATGTAGTTGCCTTGAGGTCAGAATTTAGTTAATAGAACATCAACTACCTATCGATTGAGGTGTATTATACGCTGACGTTATAGGCTAATTGAGCAGACAGAGTAAAAATTTTAAAAATATAAATATGAACTTAGAACAATTACTTAAATTAAGAGAAAAAATAGTATTCGGATTTGAAAATGGTTTTATACATGAAACTACCTTTTTTGATTTACTTGAAGGAATAGACCCATGTGTGGCTAGGCTAGAAGATTTTTAAAGTTTTTTGGATGCGTCCGATAGGCAATTAGCCTATAACTTTCGTGATATGGACTTTTTTAATTGTCTATATCAGACGTTAACGAAGTTCGTTTTTTTATTTTATAAAGTCAAGACAATCATGTTTTTAAATTCCTAACTCTCTGAAGCAATGTAGGATGCGAATAATGCGTAAAGACATAAGCTTTATGCGGTGTGAGGTTGCTCAAACTATTTTTTGACAACTTTTTTAATGAGGTTATTAATGGCTCAGCCTTGTACGTGTTTTTAGCATAGTCATCGGCTTGATATTCAAAAACTCGTGAGACGTAATTCATTAGTAAACCCGTGACTTCCGAAATGGGTGAGTAGAGCAACCCAAAAGCAATCAACCCAACATGAAAACTTGGAGTTGCTACACCAATAGCATTAGACAATAATGGATTTGAAATAAAAACCGATAGAATATAAAGTGTCAGTCCAGTTAATAACACTGAAGTTACCAGATTAAAAATAATGTGCTTGCGCTTATAATGCCCAACTTCGTGTGCTAAAACAGCTACGATTTCATCATCGTCTAAATCATTGACTAACGTGTCGTATAACGTCACACGTTTTTCACTTCCAAAACCAGAGAAATAGGCATTGGCTTTAGTGCTGCGTTTAGACCCATCGATAATGAAAATTTTATTCAGATTAAAGCCTACAGACTTTGCATAATCCGAAATTTTGTTGCGTAATTCTCCGTCTTCTAAAGGGGTTTGTTTATTAAACATGGGTACAATTAATCGCGAATAAAACATGTTCATAAATACCGTAAATAAGGTTACAATTCCCCAAGCATATAACCAAAATTTATCTCCAGTGATTTGATAAAACCAAATGATAAGCGCAATAATACCTCCACCAAGTAAAACCATCATTAATAAGCCTTTGAGTTTATCTAAAATGAAGGTTTTTTTTGTGGTTTTGTTGAAGCCAAATTTTTCTTCAATTATAAAAGTTTTGTAATATGCAAAAGGTGTAGTGATAATATCACTGGCAATCATAATAATACCAAAGAAAATTAAGCCTACAATTATTGGATTATCAGAATAACTTCTGGCAATAGTATCTACATATTCAAAACCATCTAAAAACAGAAAACCTAAGGTTAGCGCTAAAGAGAATAGCGATGACCAAATACCAAATCTATAATTCGTGGACTTGTAAGCTTGCGATTTTTTATACTCGTCGACATCATAAACATCATTTAATTCCGAAGGAATGGCATCATTGAAATGTTTGGCATTTAAGGCATCGAGGATTTTATCCTTTATAAAGTTGATAAGGATAATGGCTATGATGATGTAGAAAAGGGTCTGTGCGGTCATTTTACTCGATTAGTGATTAATAATGAATAATTAATAATTTGGTTATTCCTTTGAAGATTGTATGATTTTAAATAAAATTTTTAGAATGCTTGAGAGTTCATTTTCTAAAGCGTCAAACTCTTCAGTTGTTATATAGTGTGTGTCTTTAAGAATTCTTAGCCAATAATGTGTTTCTCTTGCTTCTTTGTATGAAATAGACATTTTTGCTCTAAAGTCCTTTTTTGATATTCCACCAATAGCTTCCTCTACATTTGCACCAATAGAAGTTCCAGATTTTAAGATTTGTCTGGATAGAACATACTCGTTTTTTGACACAAGAATTTTGTTGAGATTTACAATTGAGATTGCAAAGTTATAAGTCTTTGAGGCAATTATATTGTCTTTCATTATTCATTGTAAATTGTTCATTACTCATTAATTCGCCTTTGGCGAACTGCTTCAAAAATAAGAATTCCTGCGGCAACGGATACGTTCATGGAGTCTATAACCCCTTGCATTGGTATGCTGATGTTTTGGGTTGCGGCATCTCGCCATTCTTGAGTTAAACCTGTGGCTTCGGTGCCAACTACAATGGCTGTGGGTAAGGTGTAATCTTGTGTATGGTAAGGTTCTGATTCTTGCAGAATAGCTGAAAAAATATTGAAATGATAATGCTTTAAAAATTCGATAGCTTCTGTGGTGCTTGCCATGGCAATTTCAGTCGTAAATACACAACCAACACTAGAGCGAATAATATTAGGATTGTATAAGTCTGATTTTGGATTGGCAATTATTACGGCATCTACATTAGCGGCATCAGCTGTTCTTAATAAGGCACCAACGTTACCAGGTTTTTCTGGTGCTTCAGCAACTAAAATTAATGGGTTTTTGTTGTTGAGTTTTAAATCCTCAAGTAGATGAAGTTTTGATTTTACAACAGCAATAATACCTTCTGTCGTATCACGGTGTGCTAATTTTTGAAATACCTCTTTTGAAATTTCAATGATCTCAATACCATATCGAGACATAGATTCAGCTTCACTTTCAGAAAACAAATCTGGGTAAAACAATAGCGTTTCAATGGTATAACCGCCTTTTATAGCAAGAGATAGTTCACGTTTGCCTTCAATTAAAAATTGTCCTGTTTTTTTGCGTTGTCTGGACTTTTCTTTTAACTGATAAAGTTGCTTTATAAGTGGATTATTAACACTGTTTATAACTTTTGACATATTATTGTTATAAATTTAAAGAGTAAAAATAATTTAAAAATGAGGATAAAACTACTTAATATCTTATTGCTTATTCTAATTACTTTTAATTTAGATGCTCAAGGACCACCACCTTGTGGTATAACACCAATAGTAATTTGTGATGAAGATTCGGATGGTGTTGTTCAGGTAAATTTAAGTGAGATTTTTCCATTTAATTTTTGCAGTATAGGACCAGATGAAGCTTCTAATTATTACCCTCTAACTTATTATTTAAGTGAAGAAGATGCTTTAAATTCTACTAATGCTCTTAATGCAGAAAGTTTTTTTGCATCTGAATACCAAGATATTTATAGAAGAGCTGATCCTATAAATAGTGAAGAACATAATGTTTTAATTACTGGAGAACCTTTAATTATTGGAACAGCACCTACGGCAAATTGGCCTACGCCTTTATTTAATTGTGAATTTGATAGCTCGGGTTTTTCGGTTTTTGATTTATATTCAAAAAGTCAAGAGATTATATCTGAACAATCAGATTTTGGTTATTATTTAACATTTTACGAGACATATCAGGACGCTATTAATCTAACTAATCCTTTGCCTTTAGATTACACAAATGTTACTCCTAATAATCAAACTATATTTGCCTGTGTATCCCTAAATCTATTTCCAGTAGAATATAATTGTAGGGAGATTGTTGAATTAGATTTAATAGTCAATAGTTCGCAATGTGAAGATATCTCAGTAGATATTGTAAGAATTTCTCCGCCTCCAAGACCTGGTTTTGTCTACTCAAATAGGCTATATGTTTCTAATGAGCATACAACTACTGTAGAAAATGGGAATGTGGAATTTTTATATGATGATCAGCTTTTGTTTCAGGATATGAGTTTTTCTAATCCTAATTTAAGTGCCACACCCTTAACTAATGGTTTTAGCGTAGATTTTACCAGTTTAGAAGCAGGTGAAGAAGTTTACGTAGACCTTAATTTTTTATTGCCTTCTGATGTGCCATTAGGTACTATTCTAATTAGTAATGCTACCTATACAACAGATTCTGCGGATTTTAATCCAATAAATAACAGCTCTATTCTTACTTTATCAGTTGTTGGTTCATATGATCCTAATGATAAAATGGAATCCCATGGTCCTGATGTGATTTATGATGATTTTATTAATAGTGATGAGTGGCTATATTACACCATCCGTTTTCAGAATATAGGAACTGCTGAAGCCATTTTTGTGAGAATTGAAGATGAATTAGATATTCATTTAGATGAAAGGACTTTCCAGATGTTGCGATCAAGTCATGATTATTCTGTAACACGAGTTGGTAATAACATAGAATGGTATTTTGATGACATCAATTTACCAGCTGAACAAGATGATCCGGCTGGCAGTGTTGGTTTTGTGTATTTTAGAATAAAGCCTAAGCCAGGTTATGCTATAGGTGATATTATTCCCAATACAGCAGCCATTTATTTTGATTTTAATACGCCAATTATAACTAATACATTTAATACCTCATTTGTAGAGACACTCTCTGATAATGATTTCAAGAACATAGAGGTACACATTTATCCGAATCCATCAAATGATAAAGTGAGCATTGCATTAGGTGAAAATGTATTAAATATTACTAAAGTATCTTTATTGGATATTCAAGGTAAGACGATTAATATTCCGAAAAAGGAATTCAATAATGCTGTAGAATTAGATGTATCTACCTTAAATGCAGGCTTATATTTTATTCAACTTAGTAGTGGAAATAACTTGATTATTGAGAAACTGGTTATTAATTAAATGTTTTATCATATTTTCAAAGGCCTCAGAAATATTCTGAGGCTTTTTTGTAATGTATAGTTTTAAGCTACGTCCAACACATCAACTAATAAACCAAACCATGAAAAAAATAGTTTACCTTTTACTTCTAACCGTATTATTTTCAGCTTGTAAAAATGAAAAGCAAGCAGAATCTACAGTTGTTGATGAGGTCACAAAAGAAGATATTACCACCAGTATATATCCAGAAGCAATCTCTAAAGTTTTTGATGCGCACGGTGGAATAGACACATGGAATGCAATGCAAACGCTTTCCTTTACCATGGAAAAACCAAACGGAAAAGAAGTCACCACCTTAAATTTAAAAACCAGAGCTGAAATTATTGAAACGCCAGACCATGCAATGGGTTATGATGGATCTACTCAATGGGTTTTAGAAAAAGACAATACGCCTTATAAGGGTAATGCTAAGTTTTATAAAGGACTAATGTTTTATTTCTACGCCATGCCTTTTGTTTTAGGTGATGATGGTATTATGTATGAAGAAATTGAGCCATTAACTTTTGAAGGAAAATCGTATCCAGGAATTTTAATTTCTTACGAATCTGGCATAGGTGTGTCACCAGATGACCAATATAAAATTTACTACGATGAAACAACTGGCGAAATGTCTTGGTTGGGCTATACAGTAACCTTTGGAAAAGATGAAAAAAGTAAAGACTTTCACTTTATCCGCTATAATAACTGGCAAACCATTAACGGCTTAAAGTTGCCTAAATCTGTAGATTGGTATAAGTATGAAAACAACTTACCAACAGAAAA
>JAGQZO010000127.1:5566-6010 GCA_020435515.1 Winogradskyella sp.
CCAGAAGGTGCCACTATTGTAAAATGACAACAAATAGAAAAGCGAGTTGTTCAGCTCGCTTTTCTATTTCTAATTTTCTTTAATTCCGTATTTCTCTGAATACCGTTTCCAAAGTTCGGTTTGGTGTGTTTCTAGACTAATAGTTCTACCATCAATGAAAGCATGGGTTAATTGGTTGGTTCGCATGTCTAAAGCATCGCCCTCGCTAATAAAAAGTGTTGCACTTTTTCCAACTTCAAGACTGCCATACATGTCATCAATTCCCATGATTTTTGCAGCATTTAAGGTAATGAGCTGTAATGCTTGCTCTTTTGTTAAACCATGAGCTACTGTTGTGCCAGCATAAAAAGGTAAGTTACGTGAGTTCATACGTTCCATTTGTCCACTAGTTTCTAAAGACACTAAAACACCTGCATCTACTAATTGTTTGGCTTGTTTAAAGGT
>JAGQZO010000127.1:6239-9355 GCA_020435515.1 Winogradskyella sp.
GTCAAATAAACCAGCCATAGCTTCAAAAGGGAGGTGCTTTTTTGTTTTGTTTCCATTATTGTAAGCCTTAGCCTCTTCAAAGTAATCTGAGAGCTCTTTAACTTGTTTTCCGTAGTCTTTATTTGGTTTTAGACCAGGATCTTCGCCAAGCCACCAACGACCTCTACTAAAACTATTTGGCCAGTTGATATGAATGCCATCATCAGTTTTAATTGATGCGTCTTCCCAATTCCAAGCGTCGTATTGTACTATAGAGGAAGTTCCGGTAATACGTCCACCACGAGGAACAACCTGACCAAGAAGAACACCATTAGGTCGCATGGACTCCACAACTTTAGATTCTGAATTGTAGGCAATAATACTTCGTACATGAGGGTTGAAAGTTCCTAGTTCAGAAAGGTCATCAGATGCCTTTACCGCATCTACTTCTACTAAGCCGAGAGTTCCGTTAGAAACAATAAAACCAGGATAAACGTGCTTGCCCTTGGCATCTATAATATCCATAGCTTGTCTGGTAAGTGGAGTAGTAGCTTCTGGACCAATAGTTGTAATTTTGCCATTACTTACTACAATGATACTATTTTCAATAACCTCTCCATTGCCAATATGGGCAGTGGCACCAACAATTGCAAAATCTTTGGTTTGTTGAGGCGCAGGTGTTTGCTGCGCAAAACTTAAGGTAAAACACAGCATTAAAAGAATAATATTTATATGTTTAAATGTTTTCATTTTAATAAATTTTAATGATTATGTGTTGTATGCTCTCCGTCCATAGAATCGCAATGCAATAATTCTTTTTCTTTTTTCTTAATAGGTTGTGTTTTCAACCCTTTGTTTTTCTCTTGAAGCATAAGATTTATTAATTCGCTTTTCTCTTGTTGAATAGCTTCTCGCATTTGCTTGTCGCGCTGTAGGTCGAAGTAAGTCACCCCTTCTATAATTGTTTTTTCTGCTTTTGCATAAACCGAAAGCGGATGATCGGTCCATAATACCACGTCGGCATCTTTACCTACTTTAAGACTGCCAACTCTGTTATCTAAATGCAATAGTTTGGCAGGATTTAAGGTCACAAATTTTAATGCTTCTTCCTCGCTAACTCCACCATACTTTACAGCCTTAGCGGCTTCTTGATTTAAGCGCCTCGACATTTCGGCATCATCACTATTTATAGCAGTAACTACACCAACATTGTGCATGATGGCTGCATTGTATGGTATAGCATCGTTAACTTCATATTTATAAGCCCACCAATCACTAAATGTAGAACCGCCAACACCATGGTCTTTCATTTTGTCGGCTACTTTATAGCCTTCGAGAATATGGGTGAAGGTATTGATATTAAAGTTGAATTGTTCTGCAACCTTCATCAACATATTGATTTCGCTTTGTACGTAAGAGTGGCACGAAATGAAGCGTTCTTTATTTAAGATTTCAGCTAAAACTTCCATTTCAGCATCTTTGCGGTAAGGTTTACCGCTTTTTTTGGCTTCATCGTAGGCTTTTGCTCGTGTAAAGTAGTCTATAAAGACCTGCTCAACTCCCATACGAGATTGTGGAAATCGCTCATTTGAACTAGATCGTGATTGCTTTACATTTTCTCCCAATGCAAACTTTATAAACTTAGGAGAATTTTCATAGATAAGATCTTCAGCAGCTTCTCCCCATTTTAGTTTTATGATTGCTGATCGACCACCAATTGGGTTTGCCGAACCATGTAAAATTTGAATGGATGTGACTCCACCAGCAAGATTACGGTAGATATTAATATCTTCATCATCTATAACATCTTCAATAGTGACTTCTGCTGAGGAATTCTGTCCGCCTTCGTTAATCGATGCTGCAGCAATATGGGAATGTTCGTCAATAATACCAGCGGTAATGTGTTTTCCGGTAGCATCAATGATTTTAGCATTTTTGTCTGAAAGATTTTTACCGATTTTAGAGATTTTACCATCTTTTATAAGTAGATCCGTATTTTCTAAAATGCCATCATTTTCGTTCGTCCAAATCGTAGCGTTCTTGAATAATAGTGTTTCGGATTTTGGTTTTTCTTCAAATCCAAAAGCTAGGTTAGGGTAAGTTATAGGATTCATTTTGGCGTCTTCTGATTTGGAATCATTCTTGCCTTTTTCCTTTTTGCCTTCTTCTTCGTTTATTTTGCTTTTGCTAGCGTAAAATGAAAGTTCATTACCATTTGGCATAATGGCTTTACCATTTAAGCTATTGTCGTTAGCAGTATTGGCAACAACTCTAATAAATTCACTCTTTGTGCTGTCTGCAGTTTTAAAAGTTAAATTTATCCAATCATTGGTATAACTCAGTTTAGATCCTAAATTCTTATCATTACTTTCTAATTTAGCATCAGGTTTACTTGTGCTTTTTGAAATGGTTAGTTTGTAATCATTGCCTGCTAATTTAAAGCTGTATTCACCATCAATATCCTTGGTATTCATGTCTTCAATGACATGGGCATTTCCTTGTACCCAATTTTCATAAAGTGTTGTTTTTTCATCAAAAATATCACCAGAGGTAATTAGAAAGTTGGCATAGCTACCAGCTTTCAAAGTTCCTAAAACATCAGATTTTCCTAATAATTCAGCAGGAACAGTGGTTAACGCCTCCAAAGCTTTTTCTTTAGAAAGTCCGCTTTCAATAGCTTTCATTAAGTTAGATTTAAACGACTTTTTCGATTTTAAACCATGAGTTGTTAATGCGAATCTAATGCCGTTTTCTGCTAATAATCTAGGATTATGAGGTTCTTGGTTCCAAGCTCGCATATCACTTAAAGAAAGTGTTGAAGCTAAGTGGGCATTTTCTACATCATAAGCCATTCTAAAATCTATAGGAAGAATGATTGTTGTATTCGTTGCCTTAACTTCATCTATGCGTTCGTATTCATCGCCACCTCCAACTATGGT
Source organism: Winogradskyella sp. (assembly GCA_020435515.1). Taxonomy (GTDB): domain Bacteria; phylum Bacteroidota; class Bacteroidia; order Flavobacteriales; family Flavobacteriaceae; genus Winogradskyella. The sequence continues at coordinate 9,158 of JAGQZO010000127.1, forward strand.
GTACTGTACATTACATTCGTCACCAACCTTATCGGCTCTTAATAAATTTGCTCTGCTACCTGCTTCAAAAATTTGTAAAAGCGACGTGTTGTTATTCAAAGCTTCTAAGGATAAATCTTTGGTATCTATATTGCCAGCGGCATACCATTTGGCATCATTATACATTTGTCTCAATAGTGCCATACTTCCCATAATTGA
>JAGQZO010000127.1:9412-16348 GCA_020435515.1 Winogradskyella sp.
TCACCATCAACAACACGTAAGGCATTATCAGCATCATTATTAAGGGCAATTAAGGCACCAGTGCCTCTTACTATACCGTCTGGCATGTGTGTGTTAACCACGCCAAATCCAAGCTCGTGCATCTCTGAAGCTGATTTAGAATCATAGTCAAAGCTGGCCATAACGTTTTGTTCTGGCATGACATGATCGTTCCAGTAAAAACCACTTCGGCTGGCACCATACCTTGGACCATTACCACCGCGTTCAGGTTTTTTTACACCAAATGTGGTATAAATATCAATAAATGAAGGGTAAATTGTTTTACCTGAAACGTCAATGGTTGTCGTGTTTTTTGGAATATTTACTGAAGTACCTACATTGACAACTTTACCGTCTTTAATCAGTAAAGTAGCATTGTCTAAAACCTCAGTTGGTGAAACATAAATTTTTGCATTGGTAAGTGCGGTGTAATTTGTGTTTTTTGATTTTACACCAGTATTACTTGGGAAGTAATCTTGCGCAAATAACGAAAAACTGCACATAAGCATGAGCAGCCGTAAAAATACTTTTGTCATAAAATGGTTAGTTAATTAAGATTTCTAAAGATAGCGATTAATGGCTATTGAAAAATTGAATTAGGATTTTTTAACGTTTATAGCTCATGACTATCGAAGTAGTTGACCAACAGTGCCACAACGTAACTATAACTTTTCATGCCGTCTGCTTGATTGTTTGCCTTTAGGAAATTGTCAAAGGTTTTTTCAAAAACTGGTTCAATCGGGTTTTCGTAAGATTTCCAAAAGTCTTGTACCTCTTGGTAATTCATTAAAATACCTTTATTGACCGTTGCAAGAATCTCGTAATACAAGTCTTTATCGCGTTTGAAAATTTCTACCAAACAATAGCGTAATCCAAAGGTGTAACCAGAATATTTAAAATATAAATCGGTGTTATGAATAGCGGCTAAGCAACCAATGAAATTGGCTTCATTTTCTGCTGCATAACCCAATTGATGCGCAACCTCGTGACATGATGTGGTTGGGAATTTGTAGGTGGGAATTAAGCCGTCGACTTGTGCTTCATTGGTAAAAGGATTCAAATAGCCTGAAAATCCCATATAAGTTAAAGGTGTGCTGTAAATTGATTTTTTAATGCTTATAGGATGATATTCGAGATGTGGATATTTTTCAGATAAAGTCTTATAACTGTCTTTTACCATATCAAAAACTTCAGATTTGGTAAATGGCATATCTACTTTTGTAGAATCATTTAAGGCTAATTGATTGTGAATTGCATTCGATTTTTCTATCAATCGCTCAGTAAAGCTTACCAATTGTTCTGTGGTGTATTCTGCTTCTAAGTTTAATGATTTGTAAAGTGGAACTCTATAGTAGTTAAAAGCCCACAATATGTGAAACGCAAAATAGGCTAAGGACAATGCTGCTAAAATGTCCAACAACCATTTTATGGTGTCCTTGTATATGCGTTTTCTGTTAACAATTACCCAACGGATTACATAAATACTAGCTAGAGTATAAATTACATCACCTACAGAAAATGGTATCCAACCAAAGGCATAACGCATCAATCTAGAAATAAAAACATAAACACCATTGCTGTAAAATTGCTCAACAAATTCTGGGAATTGCTTTAAGATTTGAATAGCAACAATCTGAACAATCAAGAAAAGTGAAATGATGAGTTTTTTGTTTTTCAGCATGAATCAAAAGTAAGAAAAACTTGTCATTCCTCACTTGATGCGGAATCCATATTTATTTGAGATTAATATGTAACTTCCATCCATTTTTAATAAACTGAATCCACAATCGTAAGAGTCGTTTAACAAGAATTCCGTTATCATTTTTGTACTTTTGTAATCGAAAAATCAAGTATTAATTTTAAAAGATACCCACTTCCGTGGGTAAGTAATATGAGTCAAGAAATAAGAAGCCTTAAACCAAAGGCACTTTGGAACAAATTTGCAGATTTAAACGCTGTACCACGTCCTTCAAAAAAGGAAGAACGTGTTATAAAATTCATGAAAGATTTTGGTGAAAGTTTAGGTTTAGAAACCATAGAGGACGAAGTAGGTAATGTCATCATTAGAAAACCAGCGACTGCAGGTATGGAAGACCGAAAGCCTATTGTAATGCAATCACATTTAGATATGGTACATCAAAAAAATAATGATACGGTTTTCAACTTTGATACACAAGGTATCGACATGTATGTAGATGGAGATTGGGTAAAGGCAAAAGGGACAACACTTGGTGCTGATAATGGTCTTGGTGTTGCTACAATCATGGCCATTTTAGAAAGTGATAGTATAGCGCATCCTGCTTTAGAAGCCTTGTTTACTATTGATGAAGAAACTGGGATGACTGGTGCTCAAGGTTTAAAGGGAGGCTTACTAAAAGGTGAAATTCTTCTGAATTTAGATACCGAAGAGGACGATGAAATTGGAGTAGGCTGTGCTGGTGGAATTGATGTCACAGCAACAGGGTTGTACAATGAACAACTAGTACCAAAAGAAGGTTGTAAAGCCTATAGAATTGAAGTAAAAGGTCTGCAAGGCGGTCATTCTGGTATGCAGATTCATGAAGGTTTAGGTAATGCCAATAAAATTATGAATCGCTTGCTATATGCTGTTGCTGAAGACATTAAAGTTGCAGAGATAGATGGAGGTAGTTTACGAAATGCCATTCCGAGAGAGAGTGTGGCTACTGTGGTATTGAAATCTGATAAAGAAGAGGTTCTGTTAGATGTTTTAAAAGCCTTGTCTGAAACCATTAAGAAAGAATACAAAACCATGGAGCCTGACTTAAAAGTGGTCTTTACAGAAACTAATTTACCAGAAAATGTAATGCCATTTGAAGCGCAATCGCAATTGCTTAAAGCCTTGTATGCTGCTCATAATGGTGTATATAGAATGAGTGCAGATATTAAAGATTTGGTTGAAACTTCTAATAACATTGCCAGAGTAATCGTAAAAGAAGGACATATCAAAGTAGGCTGTTTAACACGTAGTTCTGTGGAGTCTTCTAAAATGGATTTGGCTAATGCTCTAAAAGCCACGTTTGAATTGGCTGGTTGTGAGGTGGAGTTTTCAGGAAGTTATCCTGGTTGGACACCAAATATGGACTCTGCCATTTTAAAAGTTATGGTGCCAATTTATGAGCAACTTAATAATGGTGAAAAGCCACATGTAGCAGCTTGCCATGCAGGATTGGAATGTGGAATCCTTGGACAGAATTATCCAGATATGGATATGATTAGCTTTGGACCAAACATTAAAGGAGCGCACTCGCCAGATGAACGTGCTCAGATTTCTTCAACCCAGAAGTATTGGGAGTTTGTTTTAGAGATTTTGAAAAACATCCCGAAGAAAGATTAATATTTTAGATACTGAATCAAGTTCAGTATGACATATAAAAAAATAAAAGGCAGCTGCACTTCGACTACGCTCAGTGACCAGTTGCCTTTTAGTTGTTTTAGTTTGCTTACTCGGCAATACCTGCAATCTCTATATCAAAAACTAAGTTGGTTTTTGGTGGAATTAAAGGTGCTCTACCAGCATCTCCATAACCTAAATAATAAGGAATAAATACTCTGGCTTTGTCTCCAACTTTCATGTTTAACATTGCTTCTCTAAAACCAGCAACTAAACTAGCAGTTTCATTGTAAGGCATTGTAAAAGGTTTATATTGTCCTGATTGCGCTTGTCTCTCGTCTAACTTACCGTTTTTCTTGGCAACTTCTTCCCAAGTGGTCCAGAATAACTCTCCGTTTTCAAAATAACCTGCACAATCAATATTGACACGGTCTGTAGATTTTGGCTGCACACCATCGCTTTCGTGTGTAAAAATCATAGCCATTCCTGTTGGAGACTCAATACGACGACCAGTTAATTCTTCATTTTTCTTTAAAAACTCTTCTTTAGCAATTTTAGCTTTTTCTTCAGCTTCTTTTTTCGCTTCCTCTTTAATGCGAGTAAATTCTGCTTCTACTTTTGGCATGCCTTCTTCAAATACTTTTGGTGCATCAAAGAATTTAGCGTCTTTACCGATTCTAATAATGTTTAGTTCTGTAATAATAACATCTTCCACTGGTTTATGGTTTCTTCTGGCAGGATCAATAACTTTTACATTAGAAATTGAATCTTGTACTTCTAGACCTTTTACCAATTTACCAAAAACAGAGTGACAACTAACTCTAGGTTGATCACATGGTTTTAAATTTCCTTCTGCATCAAAAAAGTCTAAACGTTGTATCGGTAATTCTGTGATGAAAAATTGACTTCCGTTTGTATTGATATTCCCACCATTTGCCATAGATAACATACCAGGAGCATCATGAGAGTATTTTTTGTTAAAGTCTGCTGCAAATTTATAGCCAGGATCTCCCATACCTGTAGCAGTTGGGTCACCACCTTGAATCATAAATTTGTCGATTACTCTGTGAAAAGTAACACTGTCATAATAACGTTTTCCTTTGTATTCTTCAGATACCATAGGATGATTACCTTCAGCTAAAGCCACAAAGTTTGCTACTGTTACAGGTACATCTTCATAATATAATTCTGCTACCATTGTACCTTTGTTGGTAACAAATTCTGCATAAAGTCCGTCTTCTAAATTAGGATACTTCTCTTGGCAAGAGATATTTGCCAATACAACTAATATTATAAACGTTGTAAGTGCTTTTTTAATCATTTTCTTGGGTTATAGTGTTTAAAGTTACTTCACAAATTAACGGAACATTAGTTCCTATTCTGTTTTCATCGCCATAGTAGCCATAGGCTTTTTGTGATGGAAAGATAAATGTTATTTCATCTCCTGCTGTCATGAGTTTTAAACCTTCGCGCAAACCTGTAAATAATTCTTGCTTATCCATTACATAAGTTCTTTCTGCAGTCGCGTAGATTTCATTTCCGCTAAGGTCAGACACGTTGTATTCAAAATTAATAATGTCTCCAAAATCGGGTTGAATAGTGTCTTTTTCTGCTTTGGTATTGTAGTAGTACCAAAAACCACTTTCTGAGGCGATATAGTCTTTATCTGGATTATTCTTTATAATTGTTTGAATAATCTCTTGTTCTTTTTCGTTTAGCTTTTTGTTGCGCTCTGCCGATTCCTTAAGGAATGAACCAGACTGTACAGTTTCTGGCATTCTGGCTTCGGGCGATTTACAACCCACCAAAAGAAAAGCCGTAATTAGTATGTAGAGTAGGTGTTTCATTACTGGGACAATTCATTTTTATATTGTGGTAATATACTAATAAATTTCTCAATCGTAGCTTCTAAGCTGTCTTCACTGCGTCCACCAGCAGCATTGGTATGGCCTCCACCATTAAAATGTGCTCTCGAAAATTCATTTACAGAAAACGTTCCTTTACTGCGTAATGATACTTTTACGATACCTTCTTGCGGGTTTTCAATAAAGATAGCTGCAAATATGATGTCCTTTAATGATAATCCATAGTTAACAAATCCTTCGGTATCTCCTTTTTTAAAATTGAATTCATCCAGCTCAGCCTGCGATAAGGTAATATAAGCTGTGCGTAATTCTGGTATGACCTTTAGGTTTTGAAGCGCTCTACCCAAAAGCTGCAAACGACTATAGCTATTGGTATCGTATATATTATTATGAATATCTGAATTTTTAGCACCACGCTTCATTAAGTCTCCAACTACTTGGTGTGTTCTGCTTGTGGTTGACGGAAAACGAAATGAGCCAGTGTCAGTCATAATTCCTGTGTACAAACAGGTTGCAATGTCAGCATTTATTTTTTCAACATCACCTAGCATTTCTATAAAATTGTAAACCATTTCGCAGGTAGAAGACATACTCACATCAGTGTAGGTGTACTTAGCATAATCATCTGGTTGTTGATGATGGTCTATCATAATTTTGGTAGCCGACGACTGTTCTAACGGTGTTTCCATATCACCAGTACGATGAAAGGCATTAAAGTCTAGGGTAAAAATAAGCTGCGCCTTGTTGATTAATGCTTTGCATTGGTCTTGCTGAGATTCAAAGATTAAAACGCTGTCATTACCAGGCAACCACTTTAAAAAATCTGGATAATCATTTGGTGCAATAACAGTTGCTTGATGATTATAGGCTTTTAAATAATGGTACAACGCTAAAGTAGAACCCATAGCATCACCATCTGGATTTTTATGTGGCACAATCACAATGTCTTGTGGTGTGCTAAGTAGTATTTTTAGTTCTGGAATATGTGTTTTAATCATAGGAAGCGAATTTACAATTTTTAGTGTTTTTGAAAACGTTTTTAATATGAAATTAAGAATCGTTCTTATTCCTGCCTTTCGACTACGCTCAAGATAAACTGAGGCAGGAATCTATTAGTTGATTTGAAATGAGATTCCGCATCAAGTGCGGAATGACAGGTCTCGTCACTTCGAGTGATATTATCGTAATAGGTTCTCGATACTATTTGCTCGCACACTCATAAATCACTCGAACTGACGATTGAGGTCTATTTTCACGCATAGCGTCACTTCGAGTAATCCTGAAGCATGAAGGATTGTATCGAGAAGTATTGTTATCTAAAAGGTTCTCGATACTAATTTTATTCCTATCGTCATAAAATTCACTCGAACTGACGAGGCACTTTGTTAATTTATCATTAAACATTAGGCTTTAATTATGGCATGGCTTGATAAATTAAAGAAATGCATTACTTTTGCACCCAATTAAAAAATTACACATGGCAACTAACAGAACATTTACAATGTTAAAGCCAGATGCTGTTGAAAAAGGACACATTGGCGCAATATTAGAAAAAATTACAGCTTCAGGATTTAGAATCGTAGCAATGAAGTTAACTCAAATGACTAAGGCAGATGCTGAGGAATTTTATGGTATCCACAAAGAGCGTCCATTCTTTGGTGAATTGGTTGAGTATATGACACGTGGCCCAATCGTTGCAGC
>JAGQZO010000127.1:16475-22375 GCA_020435515.1 Winogradskyella sp.
GCTGTACATGGTAGTGATAGTGATGAAAACGCTGCTATTGAAGGTGCGTTTCACTTTGCAGGTAGAGAGATGTTTTAAGAACACACAAGTTATATTATATTGAAAAGACCATCTGTTAGGATGGTCTTTTTTATAATAAACCAGAGGTTTTATTTAAAAATTTATATTGGTTCGACATCTGTAGCATAATCTCTATTTGTTTTAACGTTCCTATCTATTTTGTATTTGACCCACCTATTTTTTAATCTACTGAAATCAATGTTCTTATTGTATGCAGAATGAAAGAAAATATCATCTGGTTTTCTCTCTATAAAACCACATAAGTTACCAAACTTATCTCTTACTATGTTTTTAACTCGACCTGAGTATTGTTTATTTGAATTGTCATAGTCGATAGAATTTATATTGTTGCCTAATTTTTCTACAGACTTTTGAAGTAATAACTCTGTAAAGCCAGCAACATCTTTAGTGCCTCTTTTACTTCTACCTGATTGCTCCCAACTACTCATACATTCATCAAAAATTTTAACAGCATTTTCAAAATGTTGTTTACACTTATTATCTTCTAAAAGAATATCAAAAACTTTTTGTGAATGACTATCAATAGCCCTTTCCTTGTAAAATGTTGGGCAATAACCAGAAATTGATTGTCTCAATAACATTAATATATGTCCTTTGTATGATTTTACTCTTAAAGGAAGTTGTTTTTGTCTAAATAACTCTTCAAGTTTTAAAAAACTAAACGCACAAACATAATATGGGAATTTTGAATGTCCCTCCTGATATAAATCATTAGCGAACTCTTTTAGAAGTATTGCCTCATGTCTGTGAGATTTATGAGGTTCATTTAAGAACATTGCAACGAAGTATTGTGTTAGATTTTTAAGATTAACTTTTTCTGTTTGCTTAATTGTTGGGTTGTGAAGGTATTGTTTTGAACGTCTTTCATAATAAATATTTGGATGTTCCAATGAGTAAGCATTAAAGAATTCTTCTAAATCTTTGTGGAATTGTTTTGTTGTCTCAAAAGCTTCTTCAAGAACTATGTTCTGACGATTTGTACCTCGTACAATGGTGTTTACAATTTCTTCATCTGTTGTACTTATAAATTTAACAGACAATGGTACGTTGTCTATTTTATTACCTTTTCGAAAAGCGGTATGTAGAACATGGCTTGTTTGGCATCCATTAACTATCTGAGGGTTTGAGATGGACAATTTAGTGTTATTTTGTTTAAATTCATCGCAAACAATAGTTATACCGTTATTTAGGATTATGAAATTTTCTGGGTTTTCCTTGATTGTATCAAATATTTCTGAATTAACAGGGTTAATGCCTTGAAAATCACGAACATTATCGTTAAATAATGATTTACGTATTATCCCATCTTCAGTAGATATTAATTTTAAGAATTCAGAGCCATAAATAATAGAAATACAAGAATTTGTAACACCTTCAACATCTGTCAATGGCATTATATGTCTAGTGTCAATTATTGTAGTAAAAGTGTTTTGTATAGAATCATATATGTTTTTTAAAAGAGCACTATCAACAAAATGAAATGAAGCTGATTCAAAAATATTTAGCTTTTCTAAATCAGACTCAAATTGTTCTTGAACTCCAATTAAATCTGGAGCTTCTCCCCAACGTCCCATGGCAACATAATATAGTGTTACTTTTGGGTTTGTGTCCCACATAATAATAACATCATCGCTAAGTATGAACTCTTTTAATTCTAAATGAGCCTTTACTTTTTGGTTCATAGGAAAACGATGTTCTTCAGAAAGAAAATCACGGACTCCATCAACAAAATTATTGAGTTCACCTTTGTTAAAATGAGGTTTATATTTTGATTGAATAAATATAAATTCAATCTCAATGCGTTTAAATCGTGTTATGATATCTTGGATATCTTCATTTGATTTAACCAAGATACCATTCACTTTAATTGCTATTCCATCAATGCCCATATCAGATGTTCCGCCAACACAAACAAAATCTAGCATTTCGGTATCGGAAGAAAATGCATCAGGTTGATGTTGACTTAATATTGAGTGATTTACAAATCTTTCAAATGCTTCACCATCTGGAATATTTTCCAGATCATTTGATTTTTTAAACTGTTTAAATCTTGCATTAATTACTGGTTCTATTTGCATCGGTTGAATTTTTAAGTAAGAAATTAAAAAAGGTTTGTTATCTCTATTGTGTCAAATATACTTTTAAAAATCAATGTCTTATATACATAACCTTACATATTTTTTAAGTCTTAATCCACCTTCTTCTTAGCCACAAACGTCCCATTAGGTTGTATAAACTTAATTTGGTCTATGGTGCCATCGGTTTCTACAAACTCTATTTTAAAACCTTCTAACACCTTAAAATTAAACTTGTGTAATGCTGTTGGTATCAACTCGTATTCGGGTTGTCCTGGTACAAAGACATAGAGTACGTTTTCGTCTTTAATATAGGCTTTAACCTCAGTACCCATTAAATCATAACTACCAACATACTGCTCTAAGGTTTTGGCATCTACATCTAAGGAGTTTGGTGTACGCTTAAAGGCAATGGCATCTGTCATAGGTTCTAAATCGGCTTTAAGAAAATCTATATCTCCTGTGGTGTTTGTGGTAAAGGTCACTTTTAAAGCATTGCCTATTTGTGTGGTGTCTGCTTTGCCTTCAACATAATCTATAAGCTCAAAAGTATCATAATGGTGATGGTGTATGTATATTTTATCACCATTGAGCGTGGCAAATAAGCTGTCGTTTTCTACCACAATATCAAACTTACCATAGCCTTTGTTTTCATAAGTACCTGTATAGTCCATCTTAGTATGCGATGGTCTTGTACCTTTTACATTGCCAGACTTGTCTAAATCTTCGGTGTCTTTCTTCGCTTTTAGTGCTTTTTCTATAGTCTCTTGATGTTCTTTTGCCCATTCTGTTTTATTAACTTTTAGCATGTGGTCTGCAGCGATGTTTCTAACAAGTCTTGGTATTGCAGAGCCATTTTGGTTAGTTAACACCACAATTCCTAAACTATCGGTTGGGTACAAAGCTACACTTGCAGCAAACCCATCGATATTACCACCATGCTCTACCATATAATGCCCTTTGTAAGAATGTAAAAACCAGCCATAGCCATAATTAGAGAATTGTACGTCTGGCATTTCATCACTAGGAAAACCACCTGAGACTGCCATTTGTGAGCTCATGGCTTCTTTTACATAAGCTTCTGGTATTATCTGAGTGTCTCCAAACTTACCTTTGTTAATCCAGGTGATTAACCACTTGCTCATATCATTAACGCTACTGTTAATACTACCTGCTGGTGACATGCCTGCAATATCGTAGTAGTCCATTTTTTTTATGTTTTGGTCGTCATCTAACTGGTAACCAATAGCTGTGTTTGTACCGTTTTTCATACCGTCAATCATGGTATTAGAACGGTTCATGTCTAAGGGTTTAAAGAATTTGTCTTCAATGTTTTTTTCCCAGCTTTCGCCTGTGATTTTTTCGGTAATAACACCTTGTAATAAAAACCCAAAGTTATTGTAGTACCATTGTTGGCGTACACCTGTAAACGGTTCGTGGTATTGTATACGCGCTACCAATGAGTCTTTATCGTGCGAAGGGAAAAAGTACCAAGCACCATCGTGTCTTGGCAAACCTGTGCTGTGGCGCATCAAATCTTTAATGATGATATTGCTGTTCATCTCGTTATTATAAAAGCGTAAGTCTGGTACATGTTTTATTGGGCTGTCGTCCAAAGATAATTTTCCGTCTTCTTGTAAAATGCCCAGTAATGCAGACGTAAAAGCTTTTGTAGATGAGCCAATAGCAAACAGTGTATTTGCATCTGCTGGCACTTTATTTTCATAGTCTGCATAGCCAAAGCCTTTGGCATAAATAACTTTATCGCCTTCTACAATAGCAACAGCAAAACCAGCAGCTTTTGTAGATTCTAAAACGGAATTAAATTCTTTTTCAATGCCTTTGAGGCGTTTGTCGGTTTGTGCTGAGGTAAAGGATAGAAATGTGATTAGGGCAATGACGAGGAATCTGGTTTTCATTTTTTGATTGGTTTATGGTTTTAAACTTTAATTGAAATTCGTCAGTTCGAGTGGTTTTTCATTATGTTAGTAATGAAAAATTGTATCGAGAATAGAATTTCTTGGATAAACCTTGTTCTCGATACATCAAGACGCAAGCATCTTGACACTCGAACTGACGGTTTATCTTGTTAACTATTTTATTAGTAGCAAAACTGTACCCTAAGTTACTGATTTTTAAGAGGGATTTCAATTAAACCTTTTACAGGAATCAAGCTTTACAATCCTTTTCCTTCTTTTTGCTAGCTTTTCTCCACTTTTTCTTTACATCTTTCCATTTTGTTTTAAGGCTTAATTCTTTATGTATTCTAAAGAAATTGTAGATAAAACCAACTGTATAGATAAGAGTAAAGATTATAAGTGTTAATTCTTCATTTTTTTCACCAATATTGCCAAGCTCTATGATATTAAAAAATAGGATAAAGATTAAAGCGATTGAATTTAAGATATATAGGATTATAGATATGGTTTTTGTCTTGCTGTCTTTGGGACTTTTCTTTAAATAGCGTCCCCATTTACACCAAAATCCATCACTAATAAATGAACTCTCGATTTCTTTTAACCTTATAGCATAGACAATTAAGTGTCTTGTAATAGAGGACATGGTTTTTATAAGGGCAAATACTATAAACAAGAGGCAAGCTTCAAAAATTAAACTCTTGTAAGACTCAGAGCTAATGATATGTGGGAAAAGTACTCCAATTATGGTAAAGCAAAAGCCTAAAATGGTTAATCTGTAACCCATTAAGCTTCTCATGCTAGTAGAAAGTTCTTGATATTCTAAAAGCAACATATTTTTGGCTTCATCTGTCATAATAATGTTTATAATTTATTCTAATAAATAGAGCATAACTTACTAGCTATCAAATTATAAAAAGCATTTGACAGAAAATCTTTTTTCCTATGAAATGCAGAAAAATACATTTCATCTTCATATTTCTACAATTCGGTAAATCTTCTTTTTAAAAGCTAGTGTTTCAAAAGATATTTGTACCATAATCTTAAAAATCAATCAAAGTTATTATGAACACACTAGTAAAAATCGCAGTTATATTGGTTTTGACAATAACCAGTAATCAGCTTAAAGCACAAACCAATTTTGAAAAAGGAATGACCAAAGCTTTTAAACTTTGGGAAGAAGGCAAATGGGATGAAGCCGAAAATATGTTTGAGCGCATTTCGAATGCTGAAGAAAACGAATGGTTACCCAACTACTACATTGCACAAATGAACAGTCTAAAAAGCTGGAACGAAAAGGACGAAACGGTTTTAAAAGCACAGTTAGATAAAGCACAAGAGCATTTGGATATTGCCATGACCAAAAGTGAAGAAGATAATGCTGAACTGTTGGTGATGCAAGCTCAGGTATATACCAATTGGGTGGCTTACGATGGTGCAACCTATGGTATGAAGTATGCAGGCAAGGTTGCCGAATTGTATGCCAAAGCGGTGAAATTAGACCCAACAAATCCAAGAGCAGCTTTTTGCAAAGCAGATTGGGGAATGGGAAGTGCTAAATACTTCGGTCAGGATACGGAACCATTTTGTAAAGAAATTGAAGCATCAATAGAACTTTTTGATACCTTTAAACCAGAGAGCGATTTTCATCCTAATTGGGGAAAAGAGCGTGCAGAGCAAGTATTAGCTGAGTGTAAAGAATAAATTATTTTAATATTTATGTCAACGTCAATTAAAAATATTTTAACCACTTTCCTTATTGGATGTATAGTTTTCGTTATCGGATCTTACATGACAACAGGGTTTGATTTTAAAAATGTTAATCAGT
>JAGQZO010000128.1 GCA_020435515.1 Winogradskyella sp.
TAAGTTATCAAAACTATGATTTAAACAACTATAATACAGGGTTGTTTACCTTTGGTAACGGTACATCAAATAACCTTTCTTACACTATTGGTTTAAGTAGAAATAACTTATATACAGATCCAATATTCCCAACAGGAGGTTCAAGTTTTACGGCTTCAGCCAAATTCTCGTTTCCGTATTCTTTAGTTAACGGTGTAGACTATAAAGCTTTGGCGAATGATAGAGATGAGCAACAGCAAATATTGGGTGAATTTAATCCAGGATCAGAAGAGCATACAAATGCTAGAAATAGAATAGCCGAAATTGACCAAGAACGTTTTAAATGGCTAGAATTCTATAAGATAAAATTTAGGGCAGATTGGTATACAGCCTTGACTAAAAAATTAGTGCTTAGGCCTAGTGTAGAATTTGGGTTCTTAGGGGCTTATAATAATGATAGAGGTGTTATTCCTTTTGAGCGCTTCTTTGTTGGTGGTGATGGTCTAGGAAATTTTGCTTTAGATGGTAGAGAAATTATTCAGCTTAGAGGGTATCCTAACCAATCTCTCTCAATACAAGATGGAGGTACTATTTACAACAAGTTTTCTTTAGAACTTCGCCATGCTATAACACTTGGCGCGCAGGCTAAGATATATGCCTTAGGGTTTTTAGAAGGTGGCCAATCTATTAATAGTTTTAGAGACTTTAATCCTTTTAATGTGAGAAGGTCGGCGGGTGTGGGTTTAAGAATCTTTATGCCAGCCTTCGGGTTATTAGGTATAGATTTTGGTCATGCTTTCGACGATTTACCAGATGGTACATCTCCTAGAAAATGGGAAACACACTTCATAATTGGACAACAATTTTAACTTTGGCACGATATTTTCTAACTGCTAATTAAGTATTTCATTATGGTGTTAAAATTTTTAAGGATATATTTCGTTAAATTTGAAGATTAGTAACACTTAAAAAATTGACGAAAGATTGGTAAACAATTTACAACGTCACAAAACAAAAACAATCATGATGAAATTTAAAGTTCTTTTATTACTGGCAGTTATAGGTCTAATGAGCTTTAATGCTAATGCACAAAAAGGTGTTAGAATAGGATATATTGATACCGAATATATTTTGCAAAATGTACCAGAATATCAGGAAGCTTCCACGCAGTTAGACAAAAAAGTACTTCAATGGAAAACTGAGATTGAGAAAAAGCTTAATGATATTGAACAAAAAAAGAAAGAGCTTGAAAACGAAAGTGTACTTCTTACAAAAGAATTGTATGAAGAACGCATGGAAGATATTTCTTTTGAAGAAGCTGAGATTTTAGACTATCAACAAAAGCGTTTTGGACCAAATGGCGATTTAATGATTCAAAAGCGTCAATTAATAGAACCAATACAAGACCAGATATTTGCAGCAGTACAGCAAATTGCAGAGACTAAAAAATACGATTTTGTTTTCGATAAGTCAGCAGATGTAGTAATGCTCTATTCTGCAGAACGGTATGACATCAGTGAGCAAGTTCTAAGAACAATCACAAGAACATCAAAGCGAAATCAGGTAAATAGTAAAAAAGAGCGTGAAGAGTTAGAAGATGAAGAAGTTGTACCTGAAGTGAGCGAAGAGAAAGATGAAAGATTAAAAGCTTTAGAAGAGCGCAAGGCTACAAGAGAAGCCGAATTAGAAGCAAAGCGTGCAGAACGCGAAAAGGCATTGGAAGCCAGAAGAGCAATGCAGGATTCAATTAGAGACGCTAAAAAACGTGAAGCTGACTTGCGTAGGCAAAAAGTATTGGACGCTAGAAATAGTAATAAGGAAGAAACAAAAGAAGCAGTAGAAGAAGACACAAAAACAACAGAAAAGGATAGTACTACTGCTCAAGCAAAAACAGTTAACAAAACAAAAGATACTAAAAAAGAGGCTACAGAAAAAAAAGATTCAGTAAACTCTAAAAAGCCACCAACTGTAGCCGAAATAAAAGCAAACGATAGGGAAAAAAGAAGACAAGAACTAGAAGCAAGAAAACAAAAAATTATAGAACAAAGAAAAAAGGCTAGGGAAGAACGCGAAAAACAATTAAAGATTAGAGATTCTATAGCAAAAGCTAAGAAAGAAGAAGGAGAAAACAATTAATAATTATAACACACAAATTACAATTTAGAAAAAATGAAAACGATTAAATCATTATTATTTGCAACAGCACTTTTCATTGGAGCATCAAGTTTTATGTCTGCTCAAAGTAAAATTGCACATATTGATAAGCAAGAGTTAATTAAAGCTATGCCAGCTTATGCTACGGCACAGGCAGAGATTGAAAAGCTTGGAAAGACTTACCAGGCACAATTTCAAGATTCTTTAAAAGAGATTGAAAACAAAGTAAAGCAATATAATTCAGAAGCTGCTGCTCAAACCGAAGACGAAAACTTAAAGCGTATGCAAGAAGTTGAAGGTATGAAACAAGCCTTGTCGCAATACCAACAGCAAATGAATCAAGACTTAAATAAGAAAGAGTATGATTTACTAAAGCCAATTGTTGAAGATGCAGACAAAGCAATTCAGGCTGTAGCCAAGGCACAAGGTTTTCAATATGTGTTAGATGCAGGTATGTTGATCGTAGCAGATGGTAAAGACCTAATGGCAGATGTAAAAGCTCACTTAAAAATATAAGTAGCTTTATAAAATAATAGATATAGAAAGTCGCTTTGTTAAAAGCGACTTTCTATTTTTGTAGATATGAATGAAAATCCTATTGGCATATTCGATTCTGGTGTAGGTGGCACCTCAATTTTCAAGGAAATACATGCGTTGTTACCTTATGAAAATATTATCTATTTGGCAGACAGCAAAAATGCGCCTTACGGTAATAAATCACAACAAGACATACTCAATCTTTCCATAAAAAACACAGAGTATCTACTCGCCCAAGGGTGTAAGATTATTGTTGTAGCTTGTAATACAGCCACAACAAATGCTATTTCGTATTTGAGGGAAACGTATAATGTTCCGTTTATAGGTATTGAACCAGCTATAAAACCGGCCGCTTTAAATACAAAAACCAAAGCTGTTGGCATACTGGCTACAAAAGGCACACTCAGTAGTACACTTTTTCACAAAACCTCCGACCTTTATACTAATGGTATAAAGTTAGTAGAACAAGTAGGCGAGGGCATTGTGCCACTAATCGAGTCGGGTCAATTATATTCTGAAGAAATGAAGGGTTTGCTTCAAATGTATCTAGAACCTATGCTAAAAGCCAATATTGATTATTTGGTTTTAGGTTGTACGCATTATCCTTATCTAATACCTATTTTAGAAACCATGCTTCCTAAAGAAGTAAAGATAATAGACTCTGGATTGGCGGTTGCAAAGCAAACCAAAGCCATATTATTAGAAAAAAAAATACTTAATTCTGAAGTGAAGAAGCCTTCAGTTAATCTCTTTTCAAATGGTAATGTTGAGGTTTTAAATGCTATTCTCAAAAATAAATTTAACACAGCTTATTTAGATTTTTAGGAATTATTCGTCCTTAAACCAACTTGAATATTTTACGTAGTTATTAGCAATTCTATCAATTTCTCCAGAAATTAATTCTTTGCTGATATCTTTTACTTTCTTGGCTGGCACACCAGCATATATACTGCCAGACTCTACAACGGTATTTTTGGTTACTACTGCACCTGCTGCAACAATACTATTACTTTCAATAATACAATCATCCATAACTATACTTCCCATGCCAATAAGTACATTATCTTGTATGGTGCAGCCATGTACAATAGCATTGTGGCCAATAGAGACATTATTCCCAATAGTAGTTGGCGATTTTTGATACGTAGCATGTATCACAGCACCATCTTGTACGTTAACTTTATTACCCATTTTTATAAAGTGTACATCACCTCGAATTACGGCATTAAACCAAACGCTACACTGATTACCCATGGTAACTTCACCAACGATAGTGGCATTATCGGCAACG
Source organism: Winogradskyella sp. (assembly GCA_020435515.1). Classification (GTDB taxonomy): domain Bacteria; phylum Bacteroidota; class Bacteroidia; order Flavobacteriales; family Flavobacteriaceae; genus Winogradskyella. The sequence goes on from JAGQZO010000128.1 coordinate 3,962, forward strand.
AAACAATCTTTGGGTATTTGCGGACGTATATTTCTAACAGGTTTTATAATTGGCATAATAATTTTTTTAATTTAAGAATTAACAAAAGTCTTCCCTTTGGGAAGATTTAGATGAGCTTTTTAAGTTTATTAAAAACATCCCAAATAACAACTCCTGCACTTACAGAAATATTTAAAGAGTGTTTAGTGCCATATTGAGGGATTTCAATTACCATATCACTGGCATTTATAACATCTTGTCCAACACCTTTAACTTCATTACCAAAAACAAAAGCATATTTTGTATTGGGTTTAGGGTTAAATTCGTTTAGCATGGTCGCGTTTTCAGCCTGTTCTATAGAGCAGATCTTTACATTTTCATCTTTTAACTTTTCTACCACATCAAGGGTGTTTTCGGCATATTCCCAATCTACAGTTTCTGTGCTTCCTAAGGCTGTTTTTCTAATGTCATTATGTGGTGGTTGTGCTGTAATGCCGCAGAGATAAATTTTTTCAATTAAGAAAGCATCACTTGTTCTAAAAACCGACCCAATATTATTAAGACTTCGAATATTATCCAAAATTATAATTATCGGAGATTTCTCAGCCTCTTTAAATTCAGAAACGCCAAGACGGTCTAATTCACTATTTTTTAATTTCCGCATGTTGAAATCTTGATCTAATTGTAGATAACTTATAGCTTAATCGCTTCATATAACTATGCTATTTGGCTAAATTAGCACACTTATATTTTTGACAAAAATACACAATTCTCTTGGCTAAAAAGGTTAAAAAGGAAACACCATTAATGAAGCAGTACAATGCCATAAAGGCAAAGTACCCAGATGCTTTATTGTTGTTTAGAGTTGGTGATTTCTATGAAACTTTTGGTAGTGATGCCGTAAAAGCTTCGAAGATTTTAGATATTATTTTAACAAAGCGAGGAGCAGGTAGCGAAAGTGAGACCGAATTGGCAGGCTTTCCTCACCATTCCTTAAACACGTATTTGCCCAAATTAGTAAAAGCTGGTGAGCGTGTTGCAATTTGCGATCAGTTAGAAGACCCAAAGCAGACCAAAACAATTGTTAAGCGTGGCGTTACGGAATTGGTAACGCCAGGTGTTGCTCTAAATGACGATATATTACATTCTAAGTCTAATAACTTTCTTTGTGCCGTACATTTTGATAAAAAATATATTGGTGTTTCCTTCTTAGATATTTCTACAGGTGAATTTTTAACCTCACAAGGCAATGCAGAATATATCGATAAATTATTGCAAAATTTCAATCCTAGTGAGGTTCTCATTTCTAAAAAAACAAGAAAGGAGTTTGTAGAAACCTTCGGGAATGATTTTCACACGTTCTTTTTAGAAGATTGGGTTTTTCAGGCAGATTATTCTAATGAAACACTTATTAAGCATTTCAATACAAAAACATTAAAAGGGTTTGGTATAGAAGATTTGTATGAAGGTATCATTGCCTCAGGTGTTGTGCTTCACTATTTGAGCGAAACCAGACACAATAAGCTAGAACACATTGCAACAATCTCTAGAATTGCTACAGATGATTATGTTTGGATGGATAAGTTCACCATTCGCAATCTAGAACTTTACCATTCTTCAAACACCAATGCCGTAACACTTATCGATGTTATTGATAAGACCATTTCGGCAATGGGTGGAAGAACTTTAAAACGTTGGTTAGCACTTCCGTTAAAGCATGCTGATAAGATAAAACAACGCCATGAGGTGGTAAAATACCTTTTGGAAAATGAAGTGATGCTTCAGAAAATTCAAAGTCAGATAAAGCATATTGGGGATATTGAGCGTTTAATATCTAAGATTGCAACTACTAAAGTTAGTCCTCGAGAAGTTATTCAACTTAAAAATTCTTTAGAAGCTATAGAGCCTATCAAAGCGATAGCAGAAAACTGTAACAATGAAGCTTTGAAAATTATTGGCAGTAGTTTGCATAATTGCGATTTGCTTAGAGAAAAAATAAAACAGACTTTAAATGAAGAAGCTCCCGTAAACATCTTAAAGGGTGATACTATTGCCGAAGGTTTTTCCCCAGAACTTGATGAGCTCAGAGGGTTGTCTAAATCAGGTAAGGATTATTTGGACAATATGCTAGAGCGCGAAAGTGAGCGTACTGGTATTCCTTCACTAAAAATAGCTTCAAATAATGTATTTGGTTATTATATAGAAGTTAGAAATACTCATAAAGATAAAGTACCACAAGAATGGGTACGAAAACAAACTTTAGTTAGTGCAGAGCGTTATATTACGGAAGAATTAAAAGAGTACGAATCCAAAATTTTAGGAGCCGAAGAACGAATTCTTGCTATCGAGCAACGACTATTTACAGAGTTAGTAAGCTGGATGCATCAATTTATTATTCAGGTGCAACAGAATGCGCAGCTTATTGGTCAGTTGGATTGTTTATGCGGATTTGCAAGTTTGGCGAAAGCAAACAGTTATAACTACCCAGACATAGATAATAGCTTCGCTTTAGAAATAAAAGACGGCCGCCATCCTGTTATAGAAAAGCAATTACCATTAGGCGAAGAATATATTGCTAATGATGTTTACCTAGATAGAGAGTCTCAACAAATCATAATGATTACAGGTCCTAATATGTCTGGTAAATCGGCTATATTAAGACAGACTGCTTTGATTGTATTGTTAGCTCAAATAGGAAGTTTTGTGCCTGCAAAAGAAGCCAAAATTGGGTTGGTTGATAAGATTTTTACACGTGTCGGTGCTAGTGATAACATCTCTATGGGCGAATCTACATTCATGGTAGAAATGAATGAAACAGCCTCTATTCTTAATAATATTTCAGAACGAAGTTTGGTTTTGTTAGATGAAATAGGAAGAGGAACCAGTACTTATGATGGTATTTCTATAGCTTGGGCAATAAGTGAATATTTGCACGAACATCCTGCTAGGCCAAAAACACTCTTTGCTACACATTACCATGAGCTTAATGAGATGTCTGAGACATTCACCAGAATTAAAAATTTCAATGTAGCTGTTAAAGAATTAAAAGACAATGTTCTTTTTATTAGAAAGCTTGTTGAAGGTGGTAGTGAACACAGCTTTGGTATTCATGTAGCAAAAATGGCAGGAATGCCTCAACAAGTTATAAGACGTGCTAACAAAATTTTATCCAAGTTAGAAAAATCACATTCTAGTGAAGAACTAACAGATAAGGTAAAGTCTCTAAAAGATGATATGCAATTGAGTTTCTTTAATTTAGATGACCCTCTTTTAGAGGAAATTAAAGATGAAATTCTCCATACAGATATCGACACCTTAACTCCGGTTGAAGCACTTATGAAGCTCAATGAGATTAAACGAATGTTATTAAAGAAAAAACAAGCTTGATACCTTTTAATTTATTTTAAAAAAGTCTTTGCATTTATAAGAAATAGTTTAAATTTGCATCCGCTTTTACAGCAAAAAAGTTCTTTAAAAAAAAACTGCGAAAGTAGCTCAGGGGTAGAGCATCACCTTGCCAAGGTGAGGGTCGCGGGTTCAAATCCCGTCTT
>JAGQZO010000129.1 GCA_020435515.1 Winogradskyella sp.
CAGATTTACTTTACCTATACCTATTGTTGAGATAAATGGTAATCCTGGTATTGCTGAACAACAAAATCCTGGTTATTAATAACTATTTAAAGAATTTATTATGAAAAATATATTAAAATATACTTTTATACTAGCAGGTACATTTCTTGTACTTGTTGGCTGTGAAGAAGACTTAATAGTCTATAATAACAGTACTTTTGTACAGTTAGCTAATGATAGTGATGTTGCAATTGTTGAAAATTCAGGCACTGTTGTAGAAATACCAGTACAGCTTGGGGCACCTCAATCATCGGATACCACGGTTAATTTTGATGTTACTGGTGATGCTTCTAGATACTCCTTGTCTTCAACTAGCTTAGTTATACCAGCAGGTGAAACATCTGGTAGTATCAACCTTACAGCTGTTGATGATGATGAAATTAATGGTGATGTTGAAGTAACAGTTGCTTTATCTGCTTCAAGTGGACTACCTGTAGGATTAGGTGGTGAAGGAATTAACAAGGTAAGCAAAACTATAACAATTGTAGACGATAATGTACCATGTAATAACTACGTTATAACTGTTGTTGCAGATAGATGGGGTTCTGAAGTTATGTGGGACATCATTGATACTAATGGAAGTGTAGTTGTTTCTGGAGGACCTTATGATGATTTACCTGCTGGAGCTACACAAACAGATGTTGTAAATGTTAATATACCAGATGGTTGTTATACTTTTAGAGCTTTTGATTGGTATGGTGATGGATGGACTGCAGGTGGTGCATCTTATACTGTGCAATGTGGTGCGCTAGTTGCTGTAGTAGGCGATGATGATTTAACAGGTATTCCAGGGTTAAACATAAACACTGTTCCTGTCAATCCTTTGTATGGTTCTAGATTTTGGCCAGGTTCTCCAACTAGCGGTGTGGCACCTTATGTTGGTCATGCTGAGCAAGCAGATTTCTGTGTGAACCAGTAATTTTCTTATAAACAAATTATTTAATAAAAATAGAGCTTATGTTTTTTCATAAGCTCTATTTTTATTTTTACCAATAATAAAGTAAATTAATATGAATTTAATTATTAATTTGCAATACCATTTTTTTGGTAAATGATTTATTTAAAAAAAGATTTATGAAAAAGTTTATTCTATTAATTTTGATTTTAGTTTTTGCTGCTAATAATCAAATTTTTTCTCAGGAGATTAGTCAGGAGCGTTTTAATCTTTTATCTGAGGCAAACAAGAAGTTATATACTCAACTTTATAATGAGTATTTAGAAAGACAATCTAGAATTGAAGATTTTCTGTTGTTAAATGAAAATGCAAAAAAACGTTTTATTGAAAACGGAACTATTTATGAAATAAGAGATATTATTAATGGTTACCCCATATATTTGACAACAGATAATGCCTTAGCTGCTGCCGCTACAAAGACAGATCAGTTACATACAGGTGGATCCCTTGGATTGAATTTAGATGGATCAGGAATGGTAGTTGGTGTTTGGGATGGAGGACCTGTTCAAAGTTCACACCCAGAGTTTTCAATTAATATTTTAAACTCCAGAGTTTTAGTTATCGATTCAGAAACTCCAGATGGTGATATAGGATTCAGTAATCATGGTACTCATGTTGCAGGAACTATAGGTGCTCAAGGAGTTGATCCATTAGCTAAAGGTATGGCGCCTAACGTTGAAATAAAATCCTATGGTTGGATTAATGACTTAAGCGAAATGTTATTAGCAACAACAGATGTTAATCAACCAATCTATTTATCAAATCATTCTTATGGTGTACCTGTTTCTTCTTATGTTTCTTCCGGTCAAGAAGCTCTAATAGGGGCTTATATACAAGATTCTAGAAATATTGATGATCTTATTTACAATAATCCAAAATATTTGCCTGTTGCTTCTGCGGGAAACTCTGGAACAGTGTCACATAGCGGCCAACTTTCATCTGGTCTTGATAAATTAACCCAAGAAAAAACATCAAAAAATAATTTAGTTGTTGCAAATGCAAACCCAAGTGTTTTTAATGGAAATTTAACGAATCTTGTCATTAATCCTGGGAGTAGTCAAGGACCGACAGATGATTTTAGAATTAAACCTGATATCGCGGGTGATGGAACAAATTTATACTCCCCAACAGCAAACAGTACTTATTCTATTTTTTCTGGAACCTCAATGTCGGCACCTAATGTTACAGGAACATTAGTATTGTTACAACAATACTACTCTCAGTTAAATGGGGGAGAATTTATGAACGCATCTACGTTAAAAGCATTGGTTTGTCATACTTCTGTTGACGACAATGCTCAACCAGGTCCAGACCCTGTATTTGGCTGGGGTTTTTTAGATGCAAAACAATCAGCTGAAGTAATAAGTGCTGCAGACACGAATGAAGCTGTTCTACAAGAGCTTACTTTAGAGAATAATGATACCTATTCATTTACATTCACGGCAGAAGCAGGTGCCAAATTAAGCGCAACTATATGTTGGACTGATTTACCTGGTAATGTCGCTTCAGGAGTATTAAATGATCCCACACCTGTATTAGTTAATGATCTAGACTTAAGAATAACAAAAGACGCTACCACATATTTACCTTGGAGATTAAGTCCATCTTTAATTGGAGGAGTAACTAATTCAAAAGGTGATAATGTGGTAGATAATATAGAGCGTGTAGATATAGATGTACCGACTACGGGAATATATACATTACTTGTAACACACAAAGGTTCTTTACAAGGAAATGGACCTAATCCTTTTGCCCAAAGTCAGGATTTTTCATTAATTATTACTGGAAATAACCTAACACTTAGTGTAGATGAGAATGACTTAGCCAGAAAATTAGCGGTATATCCTAACCCTTCTAATGGTGAGTTTACTATTACATTCGAGTCTAATTTAAATAGCGTTGATAATAGTGTTAAAATTGACGTTTATGATATACAAGGTAGGTTGGTTTATAATAATAGTTTTATAAATTCATCTTCACTTTTTAAAGAGACAATTAAGTTAGAAAACGCTAAGGCTGGAGTATATATGGTAAATATTTCTGAAGGAAACAGAACTACTTCTCATAAACTTGTAATACAATAGTATAATATTTAATAATAAAAAAAGACCAACAAGCAACTGTTGGTCTTTTTTTGTGTTAAGTAAATTCTAATTCTTCTCGTTAAAACAATAATTTATAGTTTACTTTGTTTTTAGTTTATATTTGAATAGATGCGACTTAAATCTCTTATACTCCTTACATTTTATCTGTTTATAGCTAATGTTGGCGCACAAGTAAAATTAAATAATGCTAATGCTAGAAATTCTCGTAATATAAACGATTCTACTGACGCTAAAAGATCTAGAGGCTTTAAAGATCTTGCTACTATAGATATGTATTTGCAATATAATATTGAAGTCGATACTTCTATTGTTGATACTACTTTGACCATAAAAAAGGATTATAAATTCAATTATTTACAAAAAGACAACTTCGGTTTAATGCCTTTTGCTAATATAGGACAGACCTACAATTCTTTAAGTTTTAACCCAGTATATAATGAAACATATCCTTTATTTGGTGCAAGGGCTAGGCATTTCAATTATTTTGAGGATGAGGATATAAAATATTATGAGGTGCCTACACCATGGACAAGACTTACATATAAAACAGCTTTTGAACAAGGGCAAATGTTAGATGCTTTTTTTGCGGTAAATCTTTCAAAACAATTAAATTTTTCCATAGCCTATAAGGGTTTAAGATCGCTAGGAAATTATCAAAACGCATTAACCAGTACAGGTAACTTTAGATTTACTACTAATTACAAGACTAAGAATAAACGGTATAGGGCTTATGCACATATTGCTATGCAAGATTTGCTCAACCAAGAGAATGGTGGAATTAAAGATGAGGATATTGAGAATTTTACATCTGGAGATGAGGAGTTTTTAGACAGGTCTGTTTTTGATTTGAATTTTGAAAATGCAGAAAACATTTTGGAAGGTAAGCGGTTTTTCTTGAATCATTCATACGATATTATTAACAAAAAAGATTCAATTAAAGATAATAGGCTTACCGTTGTAAATCAAGTTTCCTTTGAAGATAAATATTTTCAATTTTATCAAAACTCGCCATCAAGTAATTATTTTGGTGAGTCTTTTACTAGTAGAATTAATGATAAAGTTACCTTAGAAGATTTCAAAACAAAAGCATACATAGAGTATGTTAATGATATCCTAGGTGAAATTAGTTTTGGAATAAATTATACCAATATTAACTATGGATACGATAGTGTGGTTTTATTTCCTGATGAGCTAATCCCTAATAGAATTAAGGCTGATTATTTAGGAGTTGAAGCATCTTACAAAAAAACTATTAAATCCATAAGTTTAAAAAGTAAAGCAAGTTTAAATTTATCCGATGAGTTTGTAGGAAGCTATATTGATGCCGAACTTGGGCTAAAACTTAATAAAGATATTCGTGTTTCAGGGGGAATCAATATTAGCTCTAGACTACCAAATTATAATTTTCTATTGTATCAAAGTGACTACACTAACTATAACTGGTATAATTTAAATGAATTTAAAAATGTCAATACTCAACAATTAAGATTTAATATTGAATCTCAAAAATTCTTTAATGCATCTTTAGATATTTCCAATATTGAGAATTACACATATTTTAATTTAGATGAAATTAATGATGAAGGGGTTAAGGTAATTAAACCACAGCAATATAGTAATTCATTGCAGTATTTAAGATTAAAACTTCAAAGAGAGTTTAAAGTGGGTAACTTTGCTTTGGATAATACAATAATGTACCAAAATGTTTTAAGTGATGCTGACGTGTTAAATGTTCCAACTCTCATTACTAGAAATACGCTCTATTATTCTAACCATATTTTTAAGAAAGCCATGCAACTCCAAACGGGGGTAACATTCAATTATTTTACTGAATATAATATGAATGGGTATGACCCTGTGTTGGCAGAATTCTACACTCAAAATTCAACTAAGATTAGTGGTTTTCCGAGATTAGACTTTTTTATTAATGCCAAAGTCAGGCAGACACGTATTTTCTTTAAGGCAGAACACTTTAATTCTTCATTTACTGGCTATGATTATTTCTCTGCCCCTAATCATCCTTACAGGGATTTCACAATACGATTTGGTTTGGTCTGGGACTTTTTCTTATGATATTTCAATTTATTTTTCGTTGTAAATCAATGTATTTCAAAGTATTAATATTATTAGAATAATTTTCCAAAAATAAAAGACAAAAAGT
>JAGQZO010000130.1 GCA_020435515.1 Winogradskyella sp.
TGCATATATTGCAACTCAGCTAATAAATAGCCCATATGTTCTGTATGAATGCCTTGCTTTCCTCCCTTTTGAAAATACTTGCTTTCCGGAACGTTTAATGATGCTTCTTCTAACACAGTATTTACTTCTTCATAATATGCTGTTTTCAACTTGGTAACATCCACACCAATACCTTCTTGAACCATTGCTTTGTCTGCTTTGGTTTGATGAAACAATTCATCTGTATATGTCCACAAATCGTTTATTGCTGTTTGAATACGGTTGTGACTTTCTTCGGTACCATCACCTAGTCGCTTAATCCAATCGGATGAAAAGCGCTTATGATAACTCACTTCTTTTATTGACTTTTTTGCTATAGCCGATAAGTTTAGGTCTGTACTTTTTTCCAATTCCGTTAGCATTAAAAAATGATACACATCAAACAAGAATTGCCTAGCTATCGTATAACCGAAATCGGTATTAGGTTGTTCAACCAAAAGTACATTGAAGTACTCGTGTTCTTTACGAAGCATAGCGATATCATCTTCTGTTCTGCCATCTCCTGCAATCTTCGATGCATATTGATAATAACTACGCACTTGCCCTAATAAATCTAAAGACATATTTGTACAAGCAATATCGGTTTCTAAACTAGGTCCGTGACCACAAAGTTCTCCTAGTCGTTGACCCAGAATGAGGCTGTTGTCTGCGATTCCAAGGATATAGTTGTATAGGTTTTTGTTCATATTAAATCGAAACTGAAATCGAAACTGAAATCGATTTAGTTATATTTTTTAATTAATGTTACTACTATTCTAATAAGTTCATCATTTTCTTTTACAATTTGCTCTACATTATCCAAGGTCAACAAATCAGATTTTAACTGGATATTTATGTTTCGCTGTGATTCCCTCAACTCTTTTAGAGTTAGTCTATGCTTATTAACTTTATCTCTATTTGTTCCTGCTCCCTCAAATTCTCCGAAGTTAAGTGCAGAAGAACAAGCTGATCTTATTAGTTGTTTTGCAAGGTAATCACCAGCATATGAGATAGGCTTTTTACTAAAAACCAAAACTATTGAAGCCGCAAAATTTTCAAATCGATTATCTAGATTGTAGTTGCTCATAAAACTTATAATCTATTACTTTCTGCTTCGGTTTCTGTTTCAATTTCGACTTCGGTTTCAACCTACATATGCTTTACGTCGTCTGGCAAATCGTAGAATGTTGGGTGACGATACACCTTATCTTGCGCAGGCTCAAATAATTCACCATTATGCTCTGGATTTGATGCTGTGATGTGCTTACTTTCTACAACCCAAATGCTTACACCTTCGTTTCGTCTGGTGTAAACGTCGCGTGCATTTTCTAAGGCCATTTCAGCATCTGCTGCGTGAAGACTTCCAAAGTGACGGTGTTCTAAACCGTTTTTACTTCTTACGAAGACCTCCCAAAGTGGCCAGTTCTTTTTATTAGACATTATATATTGGATGTTAGATGTTAGACTTTATCAGAGTACTTTTCTCGTTTCTCATTTCTCGAGTCTAAACTTCTGATTATACTACTTGTTTGTTTTTTCTTTGTTGTTGCTTTTCTGCGTAAGCCATTGCTGCATCTCTCACCCATTCACCACGCTCCCAAGCTCCAACTCTGGCTTTCATACGTTCTTTGTTCATTGGTCCGTGACCTTTAACAACTTGCCAAAACTCATCCCAATCAATCTCTCCAAAATCATAGCTTTGACGCTCTTCATTCCATTTTAAATCTGGATCTGGAATTGTTAATCCTAAAATATCAGCTTGTGGTACGGTTTGATCTATAAACTGTTGGCGTAACTCATCGTTAGTTTTACGCTTTAGCTTCCATTTCATTGACTGTTCTGTGTGAACCGACATGTCATCAGTTGGCCCCAACATCATCAGACTTGGCCACCACCAACGGTTAAGCGCATCTTGAGCCATTTCTTTTTGTTCTGGTGTACCATTACAAAGCTTCAGCATAATTTCGTAGCCTTGGCGTTGATGAAAACTCTCTTCCTTACACACACGTACCATTGCTCTGGCATAGGGTCCATAAGAAGTATTGCACAATGGTACCTGGTTTATAATAGCGGCACCATCTACCAACCAGCCAATAGCACCCATATCTGCCCAAGTAATTGTGGGATAGTTGAAAATACTAGAGTATTTTGCCTTGCCTGTATGTAGTTGATGATACATTTCATCTCTAGAAATTCCTAAGGTTTCTGCTGCTGAGTATAAGTATAAACCATGGCCAGCCTCATCCTGTACTTTAGCCAACAGGGCTACTTTTCTTCTTAATGAAGGTGCTCTTGTAATCCAGTTTCCTTCGGGTAGCATCCCTACAATTTCAGAATGGGCATGTTGCGATATTTGCCTAATATGCGTTTGGCGATATTTTTCTGGCATCCAATCTTTAGGCTCAATTTTTTCGTCGCGCGCGATACGCGCTTCAAATTCTGCTTCTAGGCTTCGACTACGCTCAGCCTCCGAATTTTTAATTTGCTCTTCACTCATCTTTTTTAGCTTTTGGCTATTAGCTATTCGCTTTTAGCTAGTGAAACTTATTTTTCTTTTTCAATTTATTTTGAGATTCCGATCACCATCGGAATAACCCTTCATTTTAATTTAAACATCAAAATCAACAATAACTTTTTTGGTTATTGGTACGGCCTGACAGCTTAGCACATAGTTTTGTGCCAACTCATCGGCTTCAAGTGCATAATTTATTTTCATTTCTACTTCACCAGATTTTACCTCACATTTACAAGTGCTGCACACGCCACCTTTACACGCAAATGGCAAATCTGCACCAGCATTTAAAGCGGCATCTAGTATGTTGTCAAAATCTTTAGTCATTGTGAAGTTAAATTCTTTTCCGCCATCTATTATGGTTACCTCTGTACCTTCAACTTCTTGTTTTGCCAAACGTTCTTGACGTTTTATATCTTCTTCTGACAAGCCAGAGACAAACAACTCAAAGTGAATGTTTTCTTTTGGCAGACCAGCTTCTACCAAGTAGTTGCTAACATAGTTTACCATTTGTTCTGGACCACAGAGAAAAACTTCGTTAGTATCTGGTATATCTATAAAAGTGTTGGTCAACACACTCATTTTATTATCGTCAAACCTACCATTAAACAACTCTATATCTCTTCGCTCTTTGGTTAAGAAATAATAAATTTCCAATCTTCCAAAATGGGTATTTCTTAGTTGTTCTAGTTCTTCCTTAAATATAATTGATTTTGCTGTTTTATTTACATAAAACAACTTACAAGTTGAATGTGGTTCTGCAGCCAAATGCGCTTTTATCATGGAAAGAATTGGTGTAATGCCACTTCCTGCAGCAAAGAATAAATAATTTTTGCCTGTTTCTGCATTGCATTTTACACCAAACGTACCGCTTGGTACCATAACTTCGAGTTCGTCTCCGGTTTTTAATGTAGAGTTTACGAAAGTTGAAAACTTACCGCCAGGAATTTCCTTTACTGCAACTTTCCATTCGTTATCAAACGGACTTGAGCATAGTGAATATGAACGACGAACATCTTCACCATTTATGATAGTTTTGAGCGTTAAATGTTGTCCTTGTGAGAATTTAAATTGTTCATGCAACGCGTCTGGAACATCAAAAGTTACCACCGACGTGTCTTTTGTTTCCTTATAAATGTCCTTAATTCTTAATTTATAAAAATCTGCCATAAGCCCATCTGTCCTGTAGACATCTTCCTACTTCGACTGCGCTCAGCACAGACTCGGGAAGAATTTAACTGTTCTATTAATAAGATGCTATTATACTCGAAATCGATTTCGAATACAAACTTAAAAAAACTAACAATTGTTAGTTTGATTGACAAATTTACAAAAATTAATCGATTTTTTTGTTAATTCCTTTAACAAGAACTCTACTTAATTGTTGGGATAATTTTTCAGGGTTTAGATAGTCCTTTTTAGGAATCCAAAGGTACAATGATCTTAATGTTGATAAGATAGAAAACAACATTATCTCTATATTTTCATCAATAATTTCACCATTCTTAACACCTTCTGCAATGATACGCCTTAACTCTTCTTCATAGTTAGAGCGCAATTTTAGATAATAGTCTCGTTTTTCTTCTAAGTGCATCCAATCATTATTTAAGGATGCCATACCATAGGTGTTTTGAGAAGTAATGCTAACGTGCAGTTTCACCACTTCTTCTATCTTTTCTACACTAGAAGTACTAGATTGTTGAATTAACTCTAAACCTTGAGTAAATTCCTCCGCCAATGAAATGATAATTTCCTTTAGAATTTCTTGTTTGGATTTGATGTGATTGTAAAGGCTTGCTGCTTTAATTCCCATTGCGGACGCCAAATCGCGCATGGTTACAGCACTATAACCTCTTTCTTTGAATAGTTTGGCAGCAGTGTTGATGATTTCTTCTTTACGGGTTTCGGTTTTCAATTTCAAGAAGTGATTAATTCAACGTAAATTTATACAAAAAGAAAAACTATGGGATTTTTTGATTTTATTTTCGGCACAAAAAAGCGTCAAGTAAAAGAATTTATTGCTAATGGTGCTGTGATTTTGGATGTTCGCAGTCAACGCGAATGGGATGCTGGGCATATTGAAAACGCCCTGCACATTCCAATAGATGAACTTAATGACAGAGTTGACGAAGTAAAGCAACTAAATAAACCTGTAATAGCCTGCTGTGCGAGTGGTGTACGCTCTGCCAAAGCTGCGAAGTTTCTAAAACTAAATAACATTGAAGCTACCAATGGTGGTGGCTGGGTGTCATTGAGAAACAAGTTATAACTTCAAATTATTTAAGCCCTCTAGGCTCTCGACAGGTGTTTGGTTATATTCTAATTTCCAGCCCAATGAATTGGTAAGAATATAGAATTTAGACAATTCACTGAGCAATCTATTTTGAGCATTTGATTTTAAATCAGACGCTTCAATTTTCTTCATTAAGGATTTTTTTACGATCTCCTTTATATTGTTATAATCATCTGCCTCAAACTGATTTAAGAAATCAGCCTGAATATCGTAGTATTCTAAATCTGGGCTTATCTTTATTTCTTCCTTTGGTATATTAAGGATGTGAAGGATTTTGTTTTCCTCATCAATTTCATACTCTATCTTGCTTAAATCGAAACTAACCGTAACATCTGCATTTACAATAACAACGGCTTGTTTTTTAGCTTCCAATAAATCAGCAAATACAGCCTTGGAATTTTTATATGTAAACACCTCGCTAAAATGTCCTTCGGTAACGACCAACTTACCAACGTTTTTTATTTGCTCTTGAATTAAAGCTGTATTTTCTCGCAAGGTAATCTTATCTTCTTTTTGATCACTGCAATACTTAAAAGTAAACAAAACAATGAGTGTTAATACAACACCAAATACTATTTTTCGCATACGCTAAATTAAAGAATTATGTACTCAGTTAATTTTTTATAATCGGAATTTATCATCAAATAATCGTAAATTAGAAAACTAAATTTATTCATGATGAAATTTATAAAACTTTTACCGTTTTGCTATACGTTTACCCTACTACTACTTTTCTTTAGCTCTTGTTCTGAAACTCCAAAAGAAACTGCAACTATGCTTGTTTATGGTGGAACGATATACACTGTTGATTCTACCTCAACCACAGTACAGGCTGTTGCAATTAAAGACAATAAAATACTTTATGCAGGAAACTTGTCTGAAGCAGAAAAATACAAAACAGAAAAAACCAAAGTTTTAGATTTAAAAGGAAAAACCATGACACCAGGCTTTATAGAAGGGCATGGACATTTTATGGGCTTAGGATACAACGAATTGAATTTAGACTTGATGAATACCACAAGTTATCAAGCCATAGTAGATGCGGTAGCAGAACGTGTTAAAACCGCAAAACCTGGTGAATGGATTATAGGCAGAGGTTGGCACCAAAGCAAATGGGATAGTATGCCTTCAGAAATTGTACATGGTTTTCAAACACATCATTTATTAAGCGAAGTGTCTCCAAACAATCCTGTTTATCTGAGACACGCCAGTGGACATGCTGGTTTTGCCAATGCAAAAGCTATGGAGATAGCGGGATTAAACGAACTAGCTTTAGATGGAATAAAAAAATACGACGTTGAAGGCGGTGAAGTGCTTGT